>NZ_PKFA01000001.1:0-37229 GCF_002919275.1 Thermocrispum sp.
GCGACCCGCCGAATGTCTGGTGGACTTTCCGCTGCTGGGCGACGTGCGCATCAAGGCGCGGGTGGAGTCCTGGGGGCCGGGCCACGGCGGGGGTCCTCAGGCCGTCATCGTGGAACTGGCGACGGCGGTCGAGCAGACCGGCCCGCCACCGATGTTCCGGGCTGACGACCTCGACGGCCACCGGTTCCGCAGCCTCGGCTTCCCGCAGGGCATGCATGACGGCGTGTGGGCGGCCGGTGCGATCCGCATGTCGCCGAGCGGTCCTGTCGTGGCTGCCGATGCCCACGGCCAGCAGCTGTTCGACGGCTACGACGGGGCTCCGGTCTGGGACGAGCAGGTCGGCGCGGTCGTCGGGATCATCGCGATCGACGACGCCGACGCCCGGCTCATTTCCGTCGCCGATGTCCTCGGTGTCGACCCGCGATTGCTGCCCAACCCCTATCGCGGCCTGGAGCCGTTCGACGAGCAGCACACCGACTACCTGTTCGGCCGGGACGACGAGATCGGCCGGATCACCGCAGCCGTGGCGGAGCGGCCACTCGTCGGGGTCGTCGGCCGGTCCGGTGTCGGCAAGTCGTCGGTGATGCGCGCCGGAGTGCTGCCCAGGCTGCGCGCCGAGGGGGCCCAGGTCGCCGTTGTGCGGATGACGGGAGCCCAGTCGCCGACCGCAGCTGTCGCGCACGCGTTGTCGTCGCTGTTGCCGGACGACGACCCGCTGAAGCCGCCGGAGCGGATGGAGGCCGTGCTCGAGGCCGGCACGGCGGTGCTGCGTGCCGTCGCCACCAAGATCGCTGAGCAAGGCGGCGATTCGGGCGTCGTCGTGTTCGCCGATCAGTTCGAGGAACTGCCAGCGCCGCAGGCGGCCTCGGCGTTGCGGCTGCTGCTGGGTCTCGTGCGAGCGGCGGATGAGACGGGCGGTTCGCTGCTTGTCGTCCTCACGCTCCGCTGGGAGTCGCTCGCGCACGTGCTCACCGACGACAACCGTGCGGAGGTCGAGCGCGGCCTGGTGCCGATCGGTCACATGACCCGCGAGCAGCTGCGCGATGCGATCGTGCTCCCGGCCCGCCGAGCTCCCGGCCTGTATTTCGAGGACGGCTTGGTGGACCGGATCCTCGACGACGCCGCGGCGGAACCGGGACAGCTGCCACTGGTGGAGTCGCTGCTGGCGCAGCTGTGGCAGCAGCGACAGGGCGGAATGCTCACCCATGCCGCGTATCAGCAGGTGGGCGGCGTGCATGGTGCGGTGGCCGAGCAGGCGGAGGCCGCGATCAGGACGATCCCGCCAGCGGAGATGACCGCTGTTCGCACCCTGCTCACCCGGCTGACCACGCCCACGGACGGTGGCGGCTTCGTGCGGACCCCGGTCCCGTACGGCCAGTTGCCGTCGAACGAGCGGCGGATCGCCGATCATCTCGTCGTGCACCGGCTGCTGGTGCACGACCGTGCGCAGGACGGGACCCACGTCATCGAGTTCGCCCACCAGGCGCTGATCGACCACTGGCCTCGTCTGCGGGACTGGCTGGCCGCCGATCGGGAGTTCTTGCACTGGCTGCACGAGACGGAGCGCCACGCAGCCGAATGGGACCAGGCGAGCCGCGACCGCGGCATGCTGCTGCGTGGCCGCGCACTGGCATACGCGCAGCACTGGGTGCATGCACGCGGAGAATCAGTGCCGCCGTCGGTGCACGCCTACGTTGCCGCCGCATCCGCACGCAGCAGGCGGGACCGCCGGGTGCGCCGGAGTGTCCTTGCGTCGCTGGCCGTCGTGGTCGTGGCCACGATCCTCTTCGGGATACTGGCCAGTTATCAGAGCGCGGTGTCCGAGGAGCGGCGGGCCAGTGCCGCGGCCCATTCGATGTCCGCCCTGTCGGAAACCACGGCCCGATCCGACCCGGCGTGGGCCATCATGCTCGCGCTCGCCGCGTACCGCTCCGAAGCCGGCGAGCACACCGAGTCGGCGCTGGTGCAGCACTATCTGGCCTACCGTCACGTCGCCACCGTCCTGTCCGGCGCCTCGGGAGTCATCGAAAACGCCGACGCCAGTGCCGACGGTCGCGTCATCGCGGCGCGTAGCGTGGGCGGCCTGATCACGGTGTGGGTGCGCAGACCGGGCAAGGCCCCCCGTGTGTGGCACATCCTCGGCGCTCAGGCACTCGCCGTCGACGTCGCCGACGACGGCAGTGGCGTTCTCCTGGTGGAGGCGAAAGCGACGTCGTTCTACGACGTCGAAAAGCGGCGTAAGAAGTGGTCGATCCCGGTCGGTTTCGACGATCGAGTCGTCAGCGGGCTCGTGCACGGCACCGATGTCGTGCTGAGCTTCGGGGCGATCGGCTTCGCAGGCATGCCGACGGCGGACACCGTTCAGTGGTGGCGTGCAGACGATGGGGAACCGGTCCGCATCGGCGAGCGCAAGTCCCCGGACGGGCTCACCGCCCTGGGCTTCACGTCCGCCGGGAAAGTCGCGCTTGCCGACGGTGAGCGGCGCACCCAGTCGCTGGTGCTGTGGGACGGCGACACCGACGGGGTGCGGCAGATCGGTCGCCAGTTGATCGTGAAGCAGACGTCGCTGGACGGCAGCACCGTCGTGCACGGGACCATCTCGCAAGACCACGCCGTGGCGTGCCGCTACGACGGGATCACCAACTCGGCCACACTGGCGCCGATTTCCTTGCGGGACGGGTCCGTGGGCGAAGCCAGGAAAGTGGTCACGGTGCCGGGCGACTGTCCCCTCGGTTTCGACGCCCACTACGGCGATTCGGTCGCCGTGGTGCTCGGGGTCGTTGTCGACTTCCGCTCCGGCACCTCGGTGCCACTTCCCGTCAGGGCGGGCCGAGACTCGGACCTGAGGTTGTTCGGGCCGTTGATCCGCGACCGGGACCGGTACTACATGCTGCGGCACGACAGCAGGCGGGTCCTGATCGAGCCGCTGCCGGCCGATGCGGACAGCGTCGGTTCCGAAGTCCTCGGGTCCGTCACAGGCCCGGCGACGGCCGCGATGACGCCGGACGGCAAATACCTGATCACGGCCGGATCGGCTGGACAAGCGGAGGACGCTCGGCGATGGACCGTGCTGGTGACCAGGACCGAGGACAATCGCAACGTCGGGACGGCCGAGGCTTATGCGGAGTTCGTCAGTGTCGATCAGGACGGGACCCTGGTGGCGGTCGGCGACAAGGATGAAGTCGCCGTCCACCAGCTCCCCGACCTGAAGCGGTTGGCGACCGTTCCCCGGGACGGGCAGGACGTCGCCACGTACGACGATCCTCCGCAGTTCGTCGGCGAGTACCTGCTGACCACCGCCGGGGCGCGGGCCGACTGGTGGAATCCCCGGACCGGGGAAAAGGTCGCCTCGCTCGACCTGACCAAGCACGGCATCGAGCCGGACGTCGCCGGTGAGGTCCGCATCCTGCCGTATCCGAAGGGCGACCGG
Organism: Thermocrispum sp.; assembly: GCF_002919275.1. Lineage (NCBI taxonomy): Bacteria > Bacillati > Actinomycetota > Actinomycetes > Pseudonocardiales > Pseudonocardiaceae > Thermocrispum > Thermocrispum sp. The sequence continues at coordinate 3,431 of NZ_PKFA01000001.1, forward strand.
GTGGCCGTCATCCAGCCGGACTCCGACGAAGTCGTCATCGTGGACCGCGGCGGCCGCACCGTCGGCTCATTGCGCGTCGGGAGCCAGCCGACCTGGGTCGGGTTCGATCAGTCCGGCAGGTATGCGGCCGTGGTGACCGCCGGGGCGGGCCTGGCGGTGTGGGACTTGCGCGAGGCGAAGCAGGTGCTGGGCCCGTTGCCGGTGGTGAACATCCGGAAGTCACCGGCCAACCGCCCGCCCGTGGTGACGTTCCTCGACGAGCCCGGCAGGATCGCGCTGGCCGAGAGCGGCAAGGTGAGCTACTACCGGTTCGGGTCGTCACGGCCGGAGCGCGTGCTCGACCTGCGGGGACGGACAAGGCAGCGCACCGACACGATCTCGGTCTCGCGCGACGGACGAGTCCTCGCGGTCGACCTCGGGTCGACGGCGGTGGCCGTCCCGGTCGATGTTTCGGAATGGGTGCGCACGCTGTGCCGCGTCATCGATCACCGGGAGTTCACCAGCGAAGAGCGCGCCATGCTGCCGGGAGGCGTGGCCACCGCACCGCTGTGCTGATCGTGCCGCGGCTCGCCGCAGCGCGGGACGCGCTACTTGCGCTGCGCCGGGGCTTGCGTGTGCGGCGACTGCTGCCGGGACTGCGGAGCGGGCACCTCGGGCGCCGGGTCACCCTCCGCGGCTTCTTCGGCCTGCGCGGCGCGGTCACGCTCGCGCAGCTGCTGCCACACCACCGATTTGCGCTCCCAGCCCGATTCCGGCATGGCGTCGCCGCCGCCGATACCCAGGCTGCGTCGTGCGCACTCGTAGAAGCGGGCGCGGTCGCGGGCCGCCTGCTGCCACGTCTCGTCCCACATCGCCCGACTGCGCAGGCTGCCGTTGGCGAACCACTCCAGCTTCCAGACCACCTCGTGCCAGCGCCGGGCCGCGGCGATGGTGTCCGGGTCGCCCAACAGCAGAACGGCCTCCCACCGGTTGTTGCGCTCCGCGTCGAGCTCGGCCAGCATCGGCAGGCCCTCCTCAGGGGACAACGGCTTGTCCGATGCGCCGAACCCCCGGGTCGCCGCGATCCGAATGGCGATCTGCGTGTACTGCTTGATGATGTTCGCGTACGCCGCGTATGCGTCCAAACGGGCTTGATCCCAGCGTGCGTCACGCTCCCGGAGCCAGCGAGCACGAATGACCTGGGCGATGACCGCGTAGGTCACGACTGCACCGATGGCAACGCCGAGCAGGGGAAGGAGTTGCACAACGTAGGGCATACCGCCATCCTGAACTCTTTTTCGGCAAGGTCAAGGCGGCACAGTAGCGCCAGCGGGGGACAGAATCCACGTGACGAGGATGTGACGTTGTCGTTGCGTTGCCGCTACGTGTCCGGAATCGGACGATGTCGACAAAAAGGTGGCTTGACCTGCCGCCCGTCCGGCGGAGCATGATCGAAAACGACGCGATCGTGGGCTTCGTCGCGAAAAGGAAACCTTTCGAGCACGACTCGGAAGATCGGGCCACCGGTGAAATTTCTTCAGTTTCTGGCCGTCCCCGCCGACGGGGTGGCTGGCTTCTCGTGTCCCGTTCGTGCCATCGTCACGGGCCCAAGGTCTTGATTTTCGTCTCGCGGACGGACGGGGGAGGGCGATGCGGCGCGGCGCCCCGGCCTTGGGCGCCGGACGGCGATGGGACACGTCCCTCCCGGCGTTCACCCGCATCGGCACGGTCTGGGCACATCCGCGCCGGATCACTCCGGATGCTGCCCCGGCCGCGCTCGTCACGGACTGCATCGCAGCGCGGTGCGCTCTGGCCTGTCCAGCCGGTGTGCACGGGCGGCTGGCAGGGCATGGTCACCTTCACGCCTGCGACGTCGGCCCGATGGTGGGCAGGGACTGGCCGGCCGCGCCGGCCGACGACTCCGGCCCCCGACAGCTTGACCCGTCGCCCGTGGCGGTCGGGGGCCTGACCTCACGATGAGCTACGGCGGCCTTGTGCGGAGCTACGGAGGCCTTTGTCAGGAAGCGACCCGCGTGTCGAGCGCCAGCTCCCGCGAGCGGGCCCGGCGACGTGCCGGGATCACCATCGGTGTCCCGGTCTCCGGATCGTCGATCACCTGGCACTGCAATCCGAAGACGTCGGTGACCAGCTGCTCGGTGAGCACGTCGGACGGGTTGCCCTCGGCCACGATCGCCCCCTTGGACATCACGATCAGGTGGGTGGCGTACCGCGCCGCGTGGTTGAGGTCGTGCAGCACGGCCACCAGCGTCCGCCCGCCCTGCTCGTGCAGCTCGGCGCACAGGTCGAGCACGTCGATCTGATGCGCGATGTCCAGGAAGGTGGTCGGTTCGTCCAGCAACAGCAGCGGCGTCTGCTGCGCCAGCACCATCGCCAGCCACACGCGCTGCCGCTGACCCCCGGACAGCTCGTCGACCGGGCGATCAGCCAGGTCCGTCACGCCCGTGGCCGCCATCGCCTCGGCGACCGCCTGCTCGTCCTCGGCCGACCACTGCCGCAGCATCCGCTGGTACGGGTACCGCCCGCGGGAGACCAGATCGACCACGGTGATCGCGTCCGGTGCGACGGCGGTTTGCGGCAGCAGGCCCAGCCTGCGGGCCAGCGCCTTGGCCGGATAGGACGACAATTCCTTGCCGTCCAGCACCACGGTGCCCGCCTCCGGGGTCAGGATGCCGCTCAGCGCCTTGAGCAGGGTCGACTTGCCGCAGGCGTTCGGGCCGATGATCACGGTGAACGAGCCGGGCGGGATGGACACGTCCAGATCGCGGCTGACGATCCGGCGGTCGTAGCCCAGGGTGAGCCCCGACCCGCTGAGGTCGGTGTGGCCGTTGGTCATCGTTCATCCTCCCTGCCGCGTGCGGCTGAGCATCCAGATCAAGTAGGCGCCGCCCAGGCAGCTCGACACCACGCCGACCGGAGCCTGGTCCTCGCCCAGGCCGTGCTGGGCGATCAGGTCGCTGACCGACAGCAGCAGCGCGCCCATCAGCGCCGCGGGCAGCACGCCGGGTCCGGTCGCGGTGGTCAGCCTGCGCGCCAGCTGCGGGGCGGCCAGCGCCACGAACGCGATGGGGCCGACCGACGCCGTGGCCCCCGCGGCCAGCCCGACGCCCACCGTCGCCACGGCCAGCCGGGAGCGCTCGACCGGCACGCCGAGGGTGCGGGCCGAGGTGTCGCCGAGCTCGAGCATCAGGCATCGTCGGTGCAGCAGCAGTGCGATCGGCAGCAGCAGGACCACCGCCGCGCCGGCAATCGCCGCGTACCCGTAGTCGCGCCCGTTGAGGCTGCCGACCAGCCACCACGACGCCGACTGCGCGTCCAGCACGTCGGCGCGCATCAGCAGAAACGTGTTGGTCGACAGCAGCAGCAGCTGGACCGCGACCCCGATCAGCACCAGCCGGTAGCTGGTCGTTCCCCGGCGGTAGGCCAGACCGTAGACGACGACGGCGCTGGCCAGCCCGCCGATGATCGCGCCCGTGGCGACGAATTGCAGGGTCGTTCCGACCAGCAGGAACGCGGCCAGGGCGCCGGTGCTGGCGCCCGCGGTGAACCCGATGATGTCCGGACTGCCCAGCGGATTGCGCGTCAGGCTCTGGAACAGCGCCCCACTGGCGCCGAACGCGGCCCCGGCGGCCAGCGCGGTGAGCAGGCGGGGCAGGCGCTCCTCGAAGATCACGTAGTCGGTGTCGACGCTGCCGTTGCCGAGCAGGGTCCGCACCGTGTCCGGGACGGAGATCGGGTAGTCGCCGACGGCGAGCGAGATCAGCCCCACCGCGACCACCAGCCCGAACAGGGTCAGGCCGACGGCGACACTGCGCCGGTGCACCAGCAGCGACCAGCGGCCGCGGCGCCAGACCGCGCCGGGGGCGGGGGAGTGGGTGACCGTCATAGCCGCGGCAGCCTCCCGCGCCGGCGGATCATCGCGATCAGCACCGGGGCGCCGACGAAAGCCATGGTCACGCCGACGGCGACTTCGCTCGGCCGCACGATCACCCGGCCGACGACGTCGGCGACCAGCAGCAGCGTCGCCGCCAGCACCGTCGAGTAGGGGAGCAGCCAGCGGTAGTCGGGGCCGGTGATCATGCGCGCCAGGTACGGCACGACCAGGCCGACGAACACGATCGGCCCGGCGAGCACAGTGGCCGCCCCGCACAGCATGACCATCACCACCCCGGCGAGCCCGCGCACGCGCGCCCGCCGTACCCCGAGCGCGTGCCCGGTTTCGTCCCCGAGCGCCAGCACGTTCAGCGGCCGAGCCAGCAGCACGGCCAGCGCGGTGCCGAGTGCCAGGAACGGCGTCATCGCGGCGAGCTGGTCGGGATCGGGGCTGGCCAACGATCCGATGACCCAGCTTCGGTACGACTGATACGTCTGGTAGTCCTGCAGGACGATCGCGTAGACGATCCCGCTGAGCACATAGGTGACGGCCATCCCGGCAAGGATCAGTCGCACCGGGTCGGCGCCGCCCCTGCCGCGCACCACGATGCCGAACACCAGCAGCGCAGCCGCGGACGCACTGACGAAGGCGAACCACACCACCGACAACGGATGCGTCGTCCCGGCCACCGCGACGGCCACCACGAGACCGAGCGCCGCCCCCTGGTTGATGCCGAGCAGGCCGGGGTCGGCGAGCGGGTTGCGGGCGAGGGCCTGGGTCAGCGCGCCGGCGAGCCCGAGTGCCGCGCCCGCGGCCAGGCCGGTCAGCGTGCGCGGAATGCGCAGGTCGCGCACCACGATGTGATCGTCGACGGCCGGGTCGTAGTGGCGCAACGCATCCAGGACGACACCGAGGTCGATCGGCCGCGCGCCCAGGAAGACCGAGAGGACGACGGCGCACAGCAGGCCTGCGCAGGCAAGGACCAGCCCCGTCGCGAGACGGAAGCGGCGTGATCGCCGGGCCGGCCGTGCGCGGCTCGCCGGAGCAGTGAGCAGGTCAGCCGTCACGCTCTCTCCTCGCCGTCGCAGCCGTGCGTATCACGCGTCACTCCCGGCTAGACCGTCCCACTATCAGGGGTTAGCTTAGCCTTACTTAATTGCGGAGGTAAGGAGCAGTGCGCATGAGCACACGGCGGGCTGGGGCGCAGCGTGGCGACTTGGCGGTGAACAGGCGCGGGATCTTGCTCGGCGGTGCCGGGCTCGCCGCGTTGTTCGCGGTCGGCGCGTGCGGCAAGGTGGAGGACCGGCAGGACTCCGGCACAGGCGGTCCGTGGTCCTTCGTCGACGACCGCAAGCGCGAGGCCACCGCGAAAAGCACGCCGACGAACATCGTGGCCCAGATCAGCGCCGCCGCCGCGCTGTGGGACCTGGGCATCAAGCCGGTCGGCGTGTTCGGTGAGGCCAACGGCCCGGACGACCTGTACGGCAACGTCGACCTGGATGCGGTGACGTGGGTCGGCAAGTCGTGGGGCGAGTTCGACATGGAGAAGTTCCTCGACCTGCGCCCGCACCTGCTCGTCGCCCCGATGAACACGCCCGACCAGCTGTGGTACGTGCCGGAGGAGATGGCCGACAAGGTGGCCAAGCGGTGCCCGACGGTCGGCATCAAGCAGCTCTCGACCCCCGTGGACAAGGTCATCCAGCGGTACGCCGACCTCGCCGCCTCGCTCGGGGCCGACCTGGACGGGCCCGCCATCGCCGATGCGCGCAAGGCCTTCACCGCAGCGGTCGACGAGCTGCGCGCGGTGGCGGAGGAACGCAAAGATCTCAAGGTCGCGTTCGTGTCGGCGGCCGAGGAGTTCTTCTACTGGGCCAACCCGGACGTGTTCTCGGATGCGCTGTTGCTCCGCGACGCGGGCATCAACCTGGTGCAGCCGGACGTGTCAGACGAGCAGGACCCGCACTGGGACGCCGTGTCGTGGGAACAGGTCGCCAGGTACGACGCGGACGTTCTGCTCTACGACTCGCGCAACGCCCAGTTCTTCACCGAGAACCTGGACAAGTACCCCACGTTGGCGAATCTGCCCGCGGTCAAGGCCAAGCAGCTGGTGCCGTGGAACCTGGAGACACCGCCGTCGTGGGCGATCTACGCGCCCAAGCTGCGCGAGCTGGCGGACAAGCTGCGCGGCTTCCAGGCGAACGTCGCCGGCTGATCGACTCGTCCGGCACGCGCCGGCACCGGCTCGCCGTAGCGGGCGAACCGGTGCCGGAGTCGCCGACGGCCGCGCTCAGTTCCGGCCTGCCCAGGCCTGGGCCAACCCGACCCTGCCCCGAGTCTGCAGCAAGGATCCGGCGTAGATCCTGCTGGCCAGCAGCAGGACCGCGGCTGCCGTGGCGGCGACGACGGCCAACGCCAGCAGCGCCTCCCACGCCGCGGCCTCACCGGTGAACAGCCGGACCGGCATGGCCACCGACGCGGAGAACGGCACGTAGGACAGCACCGTCATCACCAGCGGATCGTCGGAGAAGAACATCACCAGGAAGTAGGGCAGCATCACCAGCATGGTGACCGATCCGGTGGTCGAGCCGAGGTCCTCCTGGCGGCTGACCAGCGCCCCCGCGATCGCCCACAGCGACCCGAGCAGGACGAACCCGGCCACGAGGAACGGCACGAACCAGCCGAGCGCAGGCGTGATCGCGGTGAGCAGCCCGTCCAGCTCGCCGAGGCGCAACGCGATCGGCGCGGCGGCGGCGAACAGCACGACCTGGCCGAGCGCCAGCACGGTGTGACCGAGCAGCTTGCCCGCCAGCAGGGAGCGCACCGGAACCGCGGCCACCAAGATCTCCACGATCCTGGTCTGCTTCTCCGTCACGGTCGACTGCGCGATGGCCAGGCCGCCCATGCCGAACATCAGGAAGACCAGCGCGAACACCATGATCACCAGCTGGCGCTGCCCGGCACTGACGTCGCCCTGCTCCAGCAGGTCGACCGGGGGAGCGGTGGTCAGCGCCGCGATGACGTCCATCGGTGGTTCGGACAACGCGATGATGCGGACCCCCGCCGGGTTGCCTTGCGCGTCGGGCACGACCGCGGCCTCGACCTCCTCGTTGCGGACCAGCTCGCGCGCGGTGTCCGCGTCGGCGACCGTCCGCACCTCGAATCCGGCCTGCTCCTGCAGCGCGTCGGCGGCCTGGCCCACCACGGCGATCGAGGTGGGGCCGCCGCCGATCACCCCGGGGAGGATCGCCGCGGCGAAAATGCCGATCAGGACGAGGACCAGCCCGATCCAGAAGCCCTTCATCCGCACGTAGGTGCGGATCTCCCGCTCGGCGACCAGCCTGGTGGCCGTCCATCCGGACACGGCTGCGGGTCCGGGTGCGTCCGTGCCTGCCTGCTCGGCGATCTCGGTGGTGGTGGTCATCGGACGACCTCCTTGAAGATCGTGTCGAGGGAGGGCACGATCGGGCGGAACGAGCGCACCGCACCGCGGCTCATCGCCGCACGCAGGACCTCCTGCTCGATCTCGGTGCCCTTGCGATCCAGGTCGAACACGGCGCGCGGGCCGTCGACGTCCACCACCCGCACGCCGGGGTGGTCGCGCAGCCAGCCTGCGTCCTGATCGACCACCAGCTCGAAGCGGTTCGGGCCGTAGCGCTCGCGCAGCTCGTCGCGGCTGCCCGTGGCGGCGATGCGGCCGCCCGCGATGATCACCAGGTCGTCGCACAGCTGCTCGACCAGCGCCAGCTGGTGGCTGGAGAACAGCACCGGGACGCCGGACCGCGCCCGCTTGCGCAGCACGCCGAGCACCACCTCGACGGCGAGCGGGTCCAGGCCGGAGAACGGCTCGTCCAGGATCAGCATCTCCGGCTCGTGCACCAGGGCGGCGGCGACCTGCACGCGCTGCTGGTTGCCCAGCGACAGCTGTTCGACCGTGTCGTCGGCGCGCTCGGTCAGCCCCAGCGCGTCCAGCAGCTCCGCGGTGTTGTCCCTGGCGCGCCGCCGGGACAGCCCGTGCAGCCTGCCCAGCCACTCGATCTGCTCGGCGACCTTCATCTTCGGGTACAGGCCGCGTTCCTCCGGCATGTAGCCGAACCGGCGGCGCCGCTGCGCGGTCAGCGGCTCGCCGTTCCAGCTGACTTCACCGCCGTGCGCGGCCAGCACGCCCAGGATGATGCGCATGGTGGTGGTCTTGCCCGCGCCGTTGGCGCCGAGGAAGCCGGTCAAGCGGCCGGGGCGGACGTCGAACGACACGTCCTGCAGCGCCCGGCGCTCGCCGAAGCTCCGGTTGATTCCCCTCACGGTCAGCATGCCCCGACACTAGGGCGGACGGGTGGCCGGGCGCGTCCTGCTGGAGATCCACTTTGCGGGTCGTTCGCGCGAAGGATACGCAGGTGAGCGGCCAGTGCGGGGCCGCTCGGCCTCAAGCGGCGGGCCGCACCGGCCGATCCCGGGTCGCACATCGCGACCTGGCCCGATGCCGTCAGCGCCGAGGGGAGACGATCCCGTGCTCGTAGGCGTAGACGACGGCATGGGTGCGGTCGCGCAGCCCCAGCTTGGCCAGGATGCGCGACACGTGCGTCTTCACCGTGGTCTCCCCGAGCACCAGTCGCTCGGCGATCTCGGCGTTGCTCGCCCCGCGCGCCAGCTCCACCAGGACTTCGTACTCCCGGTCGGTCAGTTCCGGGGGCCGCACGGCGGGCCGCTCGTCGTCCGGCTGCCGCTGCTGTTCCCGGGTGAACTCGGCCAGCACGCGGCGGGTGACCTCGGGGGAGAGCAGCGCGTCACCCCTGGCCACCACCCGGACCGCGCTGATCAGGTCCTCCGGCGAGGCGTTCTTCAGCAGGAAGCCGCTCGCCCCGGCGCGCAGCGCCGCGAACAGGTAGTCGTCGCGGTCGAACGTGGTCAGGATGATGACCTTGGTCGGGCACGTCGGGTCGGCGAGGATCTGCCGGGTGGCCGCGATCCCGTCGGTGCCGGGCATCTGCACGTCCATCAACACGATGTCGGGCCGCAGCTGCCGTACCTGCCGGACGGCCTCGGCACCGTCGGCGGCTTCGCCGACCACCTCGATGCCGGGCTCCGTCCCGAGGATGACCCGGAAGCCGGCGCGCACCAGTTCTTGGTCGTCCGCGAGGACGACACGGACATGCTCGGTCACGACGATCCTCCGCCAGGGGCTGCGACTGTGGTGAGGGGGAAGGTGGCGCGGACCCGGAATCCGCCGCCCGGTCGTGGGCCCGCTTCCAGCTCGCCGTCGTGCACCGCGACGCGCTCGCGCATGCCGAGCAGGCCGAACCCTTGCCTGCCGCCGGTGGTGGTGCCGGTCCCGTCGTCGGTCACCTCGATCTCCAGTGACGTTGCCCGGTAGCGCACCCGCACGTCCACCCGGCACGGCCCGGCATGCTTGATCACGTTGGTCAGCGCCTCCTGCACCACGCGGTAGGCCGACACCGCGACACCGTCCGGGACCGGTTGTTCGTCCCCGTAGACACCATGGGTCACCTCCAAGCCCGCGTTACGGGCGGAGGCGATCAACTCCGGGAGCTCGGCCATGCCCGGGGCGGACCGGCGGGCCTCGTCCGAGGCGCCGTCCGGCGTCGTTTCGGCCGCGGCGGTGATCCTGTCGTCGTCCGGAGTGTCCGACCGCAGCACCCACAGCAAGCCGCGCAGCTCACCGACCGCGCTGCGCGCCGTTTCCTCCACCGCGCGCAGCGCTTCGCTTGCCACGGAAGGGTCACGGTCCAGCACGCGGCGGGCGGCCGCGGCCTGCACGCCCATCACCGCCACGTGGTGCGCGACCACGTCGTGCAGGTCACGCGCGATACGCACCCGCTCGTCGACGACGGCACCGCGGATGTTGCGCTGCTGGGACAACCGGAGCTGCTCGGCGCGGTCGACCAGCTCGGCCTGTCTGCGCGCGGACAGCCAGGCCACATTGCCGAAGTGGTAGGCCGCGGCGAAGAACACCACGTTGAACAGGATGTTGTAGAGCAACGCGGCGATGAGCGGGTCCATCGGGCCCGCGGCGTGGTCGAACGTGTTGTCCGACGTGGTGACCGCGACGATCATCGAGTAGCCCAGCCACACGAACATCGCGACGATCACGCCGATGCGGGACAGGCGCGCCACGGTCCGGTCCGGTGCCCACGCGCCCACGGTGTAGATCGCCAGGAACAGCGCGATCGACGGGGCGATCGTCTCCGGGACCTGACGGAACTGGGCGGCGATGAACACCGCGCCCACGACAAGGAGGACGGTCACCGGGAAGCGGGTGCGGAGCACCAACGGCAGCGACAGGGCGGTGTTCCACAGGAACTGTTCCGGCAGGCCGGGTGGTTCGCCGAGCGCCAGCATGCCCGCGCTGTTGACCAGCACGGTGGCCAGCAGCGACCCGGCAAGCACCACCAGGCCGGTGATCACGTCGCGCCGCTGCTGGCGCCGGTCGGGTGGTGGGCGGCGCCACTGCTTGCGTTGTTCCTCCGACCACTGACCAGCCTCCATGGCGCCCGACGTTACCCAACGCCGGAGACGGTGGCGGGGTCGGTGAGCTCAGTGGTGACTGGTGGCTCACGTCGGGAGGTTGGTGGGCTCAGTGGTGACCAGCGGCCCACGCCGGGAGGTCGGCGTGGGCCGCTGGGGTGGTGCTTGTTCGGTTGCCGCGAGCGGATGCGTCAGCCGCCGGACGACGTCATCACCGGAGGCCGGTGATCAGCATCCGCCGCAGTTGTAGTAGGTGATGTCCCAGTGGTTGCCTTCCTTGTAGTAGATGTTGCCGGAGGCGGACCGCCACTTGTTGCCGCCGATCGACGTGAACGAGCGCTGGATGTAGTTGTTCAGACACGTGCTCAGGCTGGTGTCGAGCTTGTAACCGTTCCAGTGGCTGTAGGTGCCGCTGGCGTGCCCGGTCTCGGTGCCTCCGGTGATGTTGATCGCGCACCCGCTGGCCCGTTTGAGCGTCTGGATCCCTTGGATCGTGGTCAGGTTGACCTGCTCGAACGACGTGCAGTTCGGCTTGTTGCGGTCGCTGCAGTTGCCGCTGGACGACCACGTGATGCCCGCCGCGCGCAGCATCTTGGTGGCCTCGGCGTGGCTGAGCTTGGTCACCTGGGCGGTCGGCTGGCCCGCGCCGCTGGATGCCGTATCCGCTTCGGTCGCGTGCGCGACGGCACCGGTGAACGCCACCGTGCTCGCGGCGGCGGCACCCACGACGAACGCGCGCAGAAGATGTGTCCGCATGTGATCTCTCCGTCCCTCGCTACGGCGGGATGAGCGGCGTTCGCCGAGTCACCACCACCGTCTGCAATCACCATGAACGATCCGGATCACGTCCTTTTCGATGCCGGGCACGGTGAATTGCCTGGAGTGTGGTCGGCTCGAAAAGAACGCGCTCCACTGGGCAGAATAGAATCGCGCACGGTATGTCCCTAGGTCCGTTCGGGGGCATCCCGGAACGGATTTTCCACAGTTAGCGGCGTTCACTTCTTACCAGTATTTTCAGCGGCCCTAGCGCCGGCTTGCCGCCGCTGACCAGCACGCCTGCGGGAGCAAACAGTCATCCTGGGCGCATCTGGGCAAATTTCCAGCCGTCCGATCCGGGTTTGTCCGTGAATTCGCGGGACATCCGACGAAAGTCGGTACTCAAGACATGAAGAACTTTCTATCTTCGCGTTCCGGCGTGCTCGCCGACACGTCGGAACCCCCTGCTACGAAAGGCGATTCCATGTCGAGGAAATTCACCTGGATCACCGGTTTGGCGGGCGCAGCGGCCGCGCTGGCGTTCGCCGCCGCGCCGGTGTCCGGTACCGATGCCGCTGCCGCCGTGGCCGACGCCCCGCCCGGCGCGCACCAAGCGCATCCCATCACCGCGGAGGAGTTCGAGCAGCTGGCCGAGGCCGCGCAGCAGCCCGGCGCCACGACGGTGGCCGGCTGGCCGGTGCCCGAACCGCGCAGCTACCACATCACTTCGTCGTGCGCGCCGTATGCATCGGCCATCCGGCAGGGTGCGGCGGCCTGGGAAGGCCTGACCGAGGGCGGAGGCACCCCGGTGGAGTGCCGCAACAACTACATCACCGACTGCGGGGGCGGCAGCAACGTCGTCGGTTGCAACTGGGGCATGGGCCAGCGCATCGCGCTCTATCCCGGCGGTGTGAACGACGTCGCGCTGCTGGCTGCGCACGAATTCGGTCACGACTGGTACGGCCACTCGAACTACCAGTGCGCGGGCTGGGGCAGCCCGGCGGAAGTGATGGCGCCCACCATCTGCAACTACTGGGCGGGCACCGGGCAACGACTGGACTCCGATCAGGCCGGCTGAGGTGGCGCGGCAGTGGTGCGGCGCCCCGGGTCCCGGTGATCGGGGGCGCCGCACCCGGGCCCGGCTGTCACGACTGCCGCAGCAGCGGCACGATGTCCTCGGTCAGCTGGCTGAGGAACCGCTCCTGGTCGTGGCCCGGACCGTGGAAGACCAGGTGGTTGAAGCCGGCGTCGAGATACGGCTTGAGCTGCGCCATCGCCTCGTCCGGGTGGGAGGCGACGATCCACCGGCGGGCCACCTGCTCGATCGGGAGCTCGTCGGCCAGCCGCTCCATCTCCTCCGCCGAGGCCACGCTGTGCTTCTGCTCCGGTGTCAGCGACAACGGGGCCCAGAAGCGGGTGTTCTCCAGGGCGCGCTCCGGGTCACGGTCGTAGGAGAGCTTGATCTCGATCATCCGGTCGATGTCCGCCGGGTCGCGCTCCGCGGCGGCAGCGCCGTCGGCGACCGCGGGCAGCAGCTTCTCGGTGTACAGCTCCATGCCCTTGCCCGACGTGCAGATGAAGCCGTCACCGGCCCGCCCGGCGTACTTGGCCACCACCGGGCCGCCCGCGGCGACGTAGATCGGCACCGGCTGCTCCGGCCGGTCGTAGATCTTGGCGTCGACCAGCTTGTAGTACTCGCCGTCGAAGGTGACGTCGTCGCTGGTCCACAGCGCCCGAATGAGCCGCACGGCCTCCCGCAGCCGGGCGAACCGCTCCTTGAACTCCGGCCACGTGCGGCCGGACACGGCGATCTCGTTGAGCGCTTCGCCCGTGCCGACCCCGAGGATCACCCGGCCCTCGGACAGCAGCGACAGCGTGGCGAAGGCCTGGGCGACGACCGCGGGGTTGTAGCGGAAGGTCGGGGTCAGCACGCTGGTGCCGATGGTGATCCGGCTGGTGCGCTCGGCCACCGCGCCGAGCCACACCAGCGCGAACGGGGCGTGCCCGCCGTTGTTCCGCCACGGCAGGAAGTGATCGGAGATCATCACCGTGTCCAGCCCGAGCTCCTCGGCCCGGACCGCGTATTCCACCAGCTCACGGGGCGCGAACTGCTCCGCGGACGCCTTGTATCCCACCTTGATCGTCACCGGCGCTCCTTCCCTCGGTCACCGTGGCCGGATCGAGCACCCGCCCGGAAGCCGGCACGCCCCTACAGTAGTCACCATCGGGCGCGACGGTGATCAAGCGCCTGCCGGCGCCCCGGCCAGCTGATGCAGCCGTTCGAGCGCATCGAAGACCACGGTCCTGCGATGCCAGTCCAGCCAGTGCCCGGTTTCGCCCGCCAACCCGTCCACCATGCGGACGACGTCGTCGTCGAGATCGGCGGTGTCGGCATGATGCGTCGACACCACACCGAGAGACCGTCCGGACGACGCGCACAACGGCGTGCTGCAGATGCGGCGGACGCCGTGGGCCAGCAGGGCATGCTGGACGACGGGACTGATCTCGGTTCCGGTCGACAAGTCCGCATCGACCCTGACCCGGGCCCGATGGGCGCGTGCGCACGGCGTGGGATCGGTCAGTGCGATCCAGGCGAAGTCGCGGACCAGTGTTTCCGGCATGCCGTGCTGGCATTCCAGCGCCAGGCCGTCGTCCAGCGGAGCGATGCTTTGCGCACTGCCGCCTGCCGCGTCGGTAGCACGTATCACCACAGCCAGCAGCGAGCGCAGCACGCTCCGGACGGTGCGGGCCGCTTGCGGGCCCGCGGGGAAGCTCAGCGGCGGCTGCGGGGTCTTGCGGCGGCCGGGAAACCACGTCGGCCCGGTCGGCGCGGGTGCCCGGAGCACCGCGGCGGCCAGGATGCGCACCGGCACGTTGTGCTGTTGCGAGGCCCGGGCGAGTGCCGTGAAAGCCGATTCGGGCCCGGGCAGGTCGTAGCGGTGCCGTACGACGTCGATGGCGTCGGCGACGAGCGCTCGGTTCCGCAGCGCGCGGAGGTCGAGCTCGGTGGTGGGCCGGTCGGTGGTCGCGGACGGCGGCTCGAGGCCTTCGGTGGCCAGCATGGCGCGCGCTTCGGCCACCGTGGCCACGGTGGGGACCGGGCTGGTCAGCGGTCGCCCGCCGGTGATCACCACACAGTCGCCCTCCGCCGCCGGGAGGACGGGTGCGGTGCGCTCCGGTCGCTCGGCGTGGGAGACGTCGACGAGCAGATGCCGTCCGGGCCGGCCGTAATCGGACAGGACCTGCCGGATCACCGCGGCGGACGCGGCACCGAGATCGCCGACGAACGTGATCAGGAGGGTGGTGGGAGAAAGCTCCGTGATGCGAACACGGAGGCCTGCTGACGGCATACGTGGAACTCCTTGCCGTGGCGGACGAAGGAAGCACCACGTTGCTGGACGCCTCCCCCCACCGTACGGCACGTCGGCGCGGGCCGGCCCGATGTGGTCGATCGCACCCGTTCCACCGGTAAGTATTTAGCCGCGCTAAGCGATGGACCTGGTGTCAGCGGAGTGCCATCTGGAGAACCCGGAGGATCTTGATCTTTGTCGCTCACCAGCTCCGACCGAGTCAGTGCCCGTACCTGGTTGATCTGGTCCGCCGCCGTCATGGTGTACGTGCTGGCGGTGTTTCATCGCACGACGTTCGGCGTCGCCGGTCTGGAAGCCGCGGAACGCTTCGGGGTGGGAGCGGCCGCGCTGAGCACGTTCACCGTGCTGCAGATCGCCGTCTACGCCGCGATGCAGATCCCCACCGGGGTGCTGGTCGACCGGTTCGGTCCGCGGGCCGTCCTCACCGCCGCGCTGATCTTCCTCGGCAGCGGCCAGATGCTGATCGCGGTCGCCGACCAGTACTGGCAGGGACTGCTCGCCCGCGGCGTGCTCGGCGTCGGTGACTCCCTCACCTTCATCGCGGTGCTGCGCATCGCGGCCAGCCACTTCCCGGCCCGCCGGTACACGCTGGTGGCCGCACTGACCGGAGCCCTCGGCTTCGTCGGCAACCTGGCGGCGACGATGCCGTTGACCCTGGCGCTGGCCGGATTCGGCTGGCTGCCCACGTTCCTGACGGTCGGACTGGCCACGGTCTCGTACGTGCTGGTCGTGCAGTTCGCCGTGCGGGAAGCGCCGCACGAAGCGGCCGGTCGGCCGAAGCAGGTGGCCGTCCGGCAGCTGGGCCGTCAGGTCACCGAGGCGTGGCGGGTGCCCGGCACCCGGCTGGGCTTCTGGGTGCACTTCACCACGTCGTTCAGCCCGAGCGTGCTGAGCCTGATGTGGGGCATGCCCTACCTGGTGCGCAGTCAGGGCTACACCGAGACGCAGGCCAGCGGGCTGCTCATGGTGCTGGTGTTCGGCTCGATGCTCGGTGGTCCGGCGGTGGGCGCCTACATCGGCAGGCGCCCGGAGATGCGGATGCCGCTGGTGATCACCTACCTGGCAGGCTCCGCGGTGTGGTGGGGGTTGCTGCTCGGCTGGCCCGGCAGGCTTCCGCTGCTGGTGCTGGTGCCCGCGCTGGTGTGGGTGTCGCTCGGCGGGCCCGCGTCGATGATCGCCTTCGCCCTGGCCAGGGACTACAACCCGCTGTCCAGGGTGGGCACGGCCACCGGCGTGGTCAACGTCGGCGGCTTCACCGCGATCGCCGTGTCGATGTGGCTGGTCGGCGTGCTGCTCGAACTCACCGGGGACAGCTTCCGCATCGCCCTGCTCGGCGTCGTGGCGCTGTTGGTGCTCGGCAGCTGGCGGGTGGCCGTCTGGTGGCGCCGGGCTCGCGCCGCGGTGTTCCAGGCGCAGGCTCGTGGCGAGGACGTCCCGGTCCAGCTGCGCAGGCGGGCATGGGACGTGCAGATCCCCGAGCCCAGGGAGCCGATGCGGGACGGTGAACGCCGGTTGGCCCGTGCGGACGCCCGTTAGTCGGTAGCGGCCAGCGCGGTCCGCGGGGTGCGCATGCGGACCAAGCCGATGCCGAGCACGCCGGCGGCCAGCACGCACAGCACGATCGCCACCACGAACGGGGCGTGCGCGGCGCCGAACCACTCGGCGATCGGTCCGACGAAAGTGGCGGCCAGTGCGCCGCCCGCCCAGCGCAGCACGTTGTAACCGGCGCTGGCCACCGGCCGCGGCGCGTCGCTGACGCTCATGGCGGCCCCGGTCAGCAGGGTGTTCAGCAGCCCGGAGATCAGCCCGCTGACGATCACCCCCACGGCCACCAGCGTCTTGTCGCCGAGCGCCAGCACGACCATGAGGACGGCGTAGCCGCAGATGGACAGCACGGTGGCGAGCTCGTCGCCGATGCGTGCGGCCAGCCGGGGCGCCAGCACCACACCGGCCACCGCCACGCTCACGCCCCAGCCGAAGAACACCAGGCCGACCTCGATGGCGCCCCACTGCAGCACGAAGGGCGACCAGGCGAGCACGGTGAAGAAGGCGGCCGTGTAGAGGGCGGAGGCCACCGAGGTGCGCAGCAATGCCCGATGGCGCAGGGCGCGCAGCGGATCGAGCAACCGGATGTGCTGTCGTGGCAGGCCGGCGTCGGACTGCAGCAGGAAGATGCTGAGCAGCAGCGCCACGGCCATCAGCACGGACGTGCCGAGGAACGGGCCGCGCCACGACAGGTGGCCGAGCGCGGCACCCAGCAGCGGGCCCACCGACAACCCCAGGCCGAGCGCGGCCTCGTACAGCAGGATGGCGCCGCGCTGGCCGCCGGAGGCTGCGCCGACGATCACCGACAGCGCGGTCGCGATGAACAGCGCGTTGCCCAGGCCCCAGCCGGCGCGCAGCGCGATGAGTTGCTGGATCGACCCGGCCGCCGCGCACAGTGCGGTGGTGATCACGATCAGGGTCAGGCCGATCACCACGGTGCGCTTGGCGCCGAAGCGCGCGGTGGCGATGCCGGTGAGCAGCATGGCCACCACCTGGACGCCGAGATAGGCGGAGAACAGGGCGGTGACCTCGGAGGGCGTGGCGTGCAGCCCTTCGGCGATGGACAGCAGGATCGGGTCGACCAGTCCGATGCCCATGAACGCGATCACCGCGGCGAACGCGGTGATCCACACCTGCTTGGGTTGTCCGCGTACCGCGTCGAGCAGGCGTGGCTCAGCACTCATGTGGTGGTCCTCCGCAAAACTTTCCCAGTGCGCAAAGAAATTACTTACCGATGCTAACAATCGATGCGCCTGCGGAGGCGGCCACGCGGGGTGTGGGATTGGCCACGGGCGCCGCGACCGCCGGCACGCACGCCACGGGGCCGAGGCTCGGTCATCGGGCATGACGGCGGCCACTTCGCTTGCCGAAAGCAGCGATCGCGGTCGTCACAATGGAAACCGCGATCGCCGAAGCGATCGCGGTGTGGGGGCGCCGTGGCCGCGGCGCCGGGTAGGCCCCGCGGCCACGGCCGATCACCGGGCGAGATACCGCAGTTGCCGGGATTTGGCGGCCTCGAAGTCGGCCCTGGCCGCCTGGACCGCCGAGCGGGACGACGTCTCGGGGACGCCGACTTCCCACCAGGCACCCGACTCGGTCCACGTCGTGGGATGGGTCCGCAGCACCACCACCGCGGGCCGCCGCTCGCTGATGGCCAGCTTCCTGGCCTCCGCGTAGGCGTCGGCGAACTCGCCGGGCTCGTCCACCGACAGCACCGAGCAGCCGAGCGACGCCGCGTGTGCGGCGAAATCGGTCTGCGGGGGAGTGTCGTGCGACGTGCGGCAGTCGGAGTACATGTTGTTGAACGCCGCGTTCCCCTGACCGCGCTGCAACCGGTCGATGACGGCGTAACCGCCGTTGTCGCACACCACCGCGACGAACGGATGGCCGGCGAACGCCGCGGAGTACAGCTCGGAGTTCAGCATCAGGTACGAGCCGTCCCCGACCAGCGCGGTCACCAGGCCGCCGCGCTCCAGCCGGTCCATGCGGGCGATGGCGGCACCCCACGCGCCGCACAGCTCGTAGCCCATGCAGGAGAAGCCGTACTCGACGTCCATGGTCGGCTCGGTGGCGTCCGGCACGGTGCGCCAGCCACCGATCAGCTCCCCGGGCAGCCCGCCGGAGGCGGTCAGCACGTAGTCGTCCGGGCCGCTCGCCTCGTTCACCTCGCCGACCACCTGGGCGTAGGTGGCCACGCCGTCGACCGGGTTGCGCAGCTTGTCGACGTGCGCGTCCCACTTGGCCCGCTCCTCGGCGGCCCGGCCGGTCCAGGCCTCGGGCGCGCGCCAGTCGCCGAGCGCCGCGGTCAGCTCGGTCAGCGTCTCGGCGGCGTCGCCCACCACGGCCACCGCGCCGTGCTTGACCGCGTCGAACCGCGCCACGTTGATCGACACCATGCGCATCTCGGGCGCGAACACGGTCCACGACGCCGTGGTGAAGTCCTGCAGCCGGGTACCGACGGCCAGCACCACGTCCGCCTCCGCGGCCAGCGTGTTGGCCGACGACGACCCGGTGATGCCGATCGGGCCCGCGTGGTTCGGGTGATCGTGCGGCACCAGCGTGCGTCCCGCGGTGGTCTCCGCCAGCGGGATGCCGTGCTTGGTGGCGAACTCGGCGGCCTGCTTGCCCGCCAGCGAGTAGCGCACGCCGCCGCCGAGGATCATCAGCGGCCGCTCGGCCCGGCGCAGCACCTCGGCCGCCTCGGCCACCTCGCGGGTGTCCGGCCGCGGCCGCGGGATGCGGTGCACCACCGGCTCGAACAGCGACTCCGGGAAGTCGAACGCCTCGGCCTGCACGTCCTGCGGCAGCGCGATCGTCACCGGGCCCGCCGTCTCCGGGTCGGTCAGCGTCCTGGCCACCTGCGGCAGCGTCGCGATGAGCTGCTCCGGCCGGGTGATCCGGTCGAAGTAGCGGGACACCGCGCGGAACGCGTCGTTGACCGTCACGGTCGGCTCGCCGAAGTGCTCCACCTGCTGCAGCACCGGGTCCGGCGCCCGCCCGACGAACGTGTCGCCGGGCAGCAGCAGCAGCGGCAGCCGGTTGGCGTGCGCGACACCGGCGGCGGTGACCATGTTCAGCGCGCCGGGGCCGATCGACGACGTGGCCACGGCGACCTGCCGCCGCTGCGTCGCCCTGGCGAACCCGGCGGCGGCCAGCGCCATGCCGCCTTCGTGGTGCCCGCGCCACACCGGCAGCTGGTCCTTGTACTCTTCCAGCGCCGCTCCCAGCCCCAGCACGTTGCCGTGGC
Organism: Thermocrispum sp.; assembly: GCF_002919275.1. NCBI lineage: Bacteria > Bacillati > Actinomycetota > Actinomycetes > Pseudonocardiales > Pseudonocardiaceae > Thermocrispum > Thermocrispum sp. The sequence continues at coordinate 22,701 of NZ_PKFA01000001.1, forward strand.
CGAAGATCGCGAACACGCCGCCGAACAGCGGCCCAGTCGAGTTGTCCGGCAGCTCGACCTGCTGGGCCACCAGCCAGCGGACGAGCGCCTGCGAGGTTGTCAGCTTCAGCGTGGTCATCGCACCAGTCCTCGGGCGTCGGTCATCGGACAGCGTGGATCGGGCTTCTGGTCACCCCACGAATCGCGGACCCAGGCATGGGCCGGGTCGTCGCAGAAGGCCATCGAACGTTCCTCCGCCGGCCCGGCCAGCACGTTCAGGTAGTACATGGTGTAGCCGGGTGCGGCGATGCACGGACCGTGGTAGCCGCGCGGGATCAGGAACACGTCACCGTCCCGCACCGTGACGGACGCGTTGATCGCCCCGTCGTGGGTGTAGGTGCGGTGCATGCCGAACCCTTCCCTGCTCGGCTTGCGCCCGTCCCGGCCGGCGATGCGGAAGTAGTAGATCTCCTCGTTGACGACTTCGCACTCGGTCGCCTCGTCGTGCTTGTGCGGCGGGTACGACGACCAGTTGCCGTCCGGGGTGAGCAGTTCGCAGGCGTTCAGCTTGTCGGCGTGGTCCCACACCCCGGGCACGCCGAAGTTGTTCACCTGGCGCGTGGCGTTGCCCGCCCCGCGCACTTCCACCGGAACGTCCTCGGCCGGGCCGTAGCGCGGCTCCAGCCGCCGCTCGCACCGCGCCATGGGCAGCGCGACCTCGGTCGGCTCGCTCTGCTCCGCCGGGGCGCGCAGCGCCACTTCGGCGTCCCGCGGGACGTAGGCGAAGTCGGTCACCTTGGTGAACACCGACTCCCGGCCCTCCAGCGTGAACGTCTCCCCGTCGACCGACACGGTGCAGCCGCCGGACAGCGGCAGCACGAACGCCTCGTACCCGCCGGTCCGGACGACCCGCTCCACCCCTGGTTGCAGCCGCAGCACGCGCAGACCCGTGTAGGTCCACCCCGCCGACTCCGGGGTGAGCCGGACCGGGTCGTCGCCGTCGGCCAGACTGCCGTGCGGGCGCAACAGATCAGACATCTTCGTCAGCCTCCACCGACTGCAACGTCTTCGCGGCAGCAGCCACGGCGGCCGCGACATCTCCATCGGGCGGGTACAGCAGGGCACGGCCGACCACCAGGCCGCGCACCACCGGGTGGCGCAGCGCCTTGCCCCACGACGCCAGGTCCTGCGCCGGGTCCTTCGACGGCACCCCGCCGAGCACCAGCACCGGCAGGGTGGTCGCGTCCAGCGGCTCCGGCGAGGCGGGAGCGGGCAGTTTCAGCCACGTGTAGGCCGAGGTGGTGCCCAGCGCCGACGCCACGGTGATGGCCCGCGCCAGCGATGCCGGGTCCTTCAGCAGCTCCAGCCTGCCGGGGCCGGATGCGCCGTCGGCAGGCGGAACACGCCGGTAGGGGAGCGGTTCCACCATCGCCATCAGGCCGTTGGCGGCCAGCGCGGTGACGGCCTTCGCGGAGGCCTCCAGCGTGGGGATCGTCCCCGGGTCGTCGTCCACCAGCCGCAGCAGCAGCTTGCCGCCGTCCAGCCGGAGCCGGGCGATCGACTCGGCGTCGTAGCCGGTGAACCGGTCGTCGATCTCCCAGGTGGCGCCCGCCAGGCCGCCCCGGTTCATCGAGCCGATGACGACCTTGTCGTGCAGCGCGTCCAGCAACAGCAGTTCTTCCACCACGTCCGGCGAGGCCAGCACGCCGTCCACGTCGGGGTTCTCCAGAGCGGTCAGCAGCCGCTCCAGCAGCGAACGGCGGTTGGCCATCGCGGTGGGGTCACCGCCGACCGCCAGCGCGCCACGCGCCGGATGGTCGGCGGCGACCAGGAACAACGTGTGCTGCCCGGGCCGCAGCAACGGCCGACGCCGCCTGGTGGCGTAGGCGTGGGCGATCGCCGCGGGGTCGGTCGCCCGCACCCGCAGCAGCTCGGCCCACTGAGCATCGGTCAGTCGCACAACAACTCCTCGATCTCGGCGATGGTCGGCATCGCGTCGGCGCACGCGAGCCTGGCGGCCACCAGCGCACCCGCCGCGTTGGCGTACCGGCCGATCCGCTCCGGCTCCCACCCGGACAGCAGGCCGTGCACCAGCGCGCCGCCGAACGCGTCACCGGCGCCGAGGCCGCACACCACCTCGACCCGCTGCGGCGGCACCGTCCACGAGCCGTCCTGGGTGTACAGCCGGACGCCGTCGCCGCCGAGCTTGATGATCGCCAGCTCCACGCCCTGGTCGAACATCCGCTTGGCCGCCTCGTCCGGATCCGCCGTCCCGGTGGCCACCTCGACCTCGGTCCGGTTGCCCACCGCCACGGTGACGTGCTGCAGCATCCAGCCGATCTCCCGGCGGGCGGTGTCGACGTCCGGCCAGAACATCGGCCGGTAGTCGAGGTCGAGCACGGTGTGCTGCCGCCGCCGGCGCCGTTGCAGCAGCTCGCGCTGCGTGCTCCTGGCCGGCTCGGCGCTCACCCCGGTGCCGGTCACCCACAGCAACGGGACCTGCTCGACCACCTCCCACGGCACGTCGTCGGTGGTCAACGTCAGGTCCGGGGCGGTAGGCAGCCGGTAGAACAGCAGCGGGGGATCCTCCGGCGGGTCGAGCGCGCAGAACACCACCGGGGTCTGCAGGTCGGGCGCGGTGCCCACGTAGTCCGGCGACACCCCGAAGGACCGCAGCGCCTTGCGGACGTAGTCGCCGAACGGGTCCGGGCCGACCTTGGTGAGGACGGCGGCGCTGCGGCCCAGCCGGGCCGCAGCGACCGCCACGTTCGTCGCCGTACCTCCCAGGGACTTGGCGAACGTCTGCACGTCCGCCAAGCCCACCCGGCTCTGCTCCGGGTAGAGGTCGACGCCGACCCTGCCAACTGTCAGCACTTCGACGGTCACGAGGCTTTGACTCCGCGTAGTTCGTGTTCCAGTGCCTCCAGCTCGGCACCACCGGCCATCTGCTGGGTCAGCTCGGCCAGGGTGATCTCCGACTTGGTGTAGTTGCCGAGCGGCGCGCCGCGCTTGAGCAACAGGAACCGGTCGCCGACCGGGTACGCATGGTGCGGATTGTGGGTGATCAGCACCACGCCCAGCCCGCGGTCACGGGCCTGGGCGACGAACCTCAGCACGACACCGGTCTGCTTGACGCCCAGCGCCGCGGTCGGCTCGTCGAGAATGAGCACCTTGGCGCCGAAGTGCACCGCGCGGGCGATCGCCACGCACTGCCGCTCACCACCGGAGAGCGTGCCCACCGGCTGCTCCACGTCGCGCAGGTCGATGCCCATCTCGGCGAGCGCGCGCTTGGTGGTCTGCTGGGCCTTGCGCCGGTCGAGCACGAAGCCGTACTTCCTGGGCTCGGCACCCAGGAAGAAGTTGCGCCACACGCTCATCAGGGGCACCACCGCCAGGTCCTGGTACACGGTGGCGATTCCCATGTCCAGCGCTTCCCGCGGCGAGTTGAACTTCACCGGCTTGCCCTCGAAGAGGAACTCGCCCCGGTCGTGCTGGTGCACGCCGGCGAAGATCTTGATCAGCGTGGACTTGCCGGCGCCGTTGTCACCCAGCACGCAGGTGACCTCGCCCGCCCTGACCTCGGTGGAGACGTCCCGCAGCGCGATGACGTTGCCGTAGGTCTTGCCGACGTTGCGAACCTCGATCAATGGGGTGCTCATCGTCTGACCCTTTCCGCGCGCCGCCGCAACGAGTTGTTCACCAGCACCGCGGCCAGCAGCAGCACACCCAGGAAGAGCATGAACCAGTCGCTGTCCCACTGGGCGTAGATGATTCCCTGCCGGGCCATGCCGAAGATCAGCGCGCCGATCGCGGCACCGACCACGGAACCGAAACCACCGGTCAGCAGGCAGCCGCCGACCACCGCGGCGATGATGAACTGCAGCTCCAACCCGATGCCCTGGTTGGCCTGGACGCTGGCGAACCGCAGGATGTTGATCGATCCGACCAGCCACCCGGCGAACGCCGTGGTCATGAACAACAGGATCTTGGTGCGGACCAGCGGCACACCGACGGCGCGTGCGCTGGTGGGCGCACCGCCGACCGCGAAGATCCAGTTGCCGAACCGGGTACGGACCAGCACGAAGGCGGCAAGCGCGGTGAGCAGGATCCACCACACCACCGAGATCCGGAACGGCTGCCCGAAGATGTCGATGGTGGAGGCGAAGAACAGGCCCGCCGACTCGTAGCCTTCGGTGGCACGCATGCCGGACACCTGCACGGTGCCGGTGGCCAGCCTGGTGACACCCAGGTTCAGGCCCTGCAGCGCCAGGAACGTACCCAGCGTCACGATGAAGCTGGGCAGCCCGGTGCGCATGACCAGCCAGCCGTTGAACGCTCCCACGCCCAAGGCGAAGATCAGCGACACCAGCAGGGCCAGCCACACGTTGAGACCGGCCTGAGTGGCCAGCAGCGCCGTGACCAGCGCGGTGGAGGCGGTCATCACCCCCGCCGACAGGTCGAACTCGCCGCCGATCATCAGCAGGGCGACGGCGATGGCCATGATGCCCAGTGTCGAGGCGTCGTCGAGCCACGTCGCCACGCCGCCGAGGGTGAGGAACTGCTCGGTGATCACCGAGAAGAACACGAACACCACCAGCGCGCCGAGCGCCGCCCCGATCTCGGGGCGCACGATCAGCCGCTGGGCCAGCCCGACCTGGGCCAGCCGTTCGTCTTGCGTCGACGATCGGACGGTGCCTTTGTCGGCTTCCTGGCCCGACCCCGACGTCGAGGTTGTTACGGACATGCTCCTCCCTACCGCGTGCCGCGCTCGGCGTACTTGGCGACGTCGTCGATGTTCGACTCGTCGACGAAGCCGGGGCCGGTGAGCACCGGCTGCCCGCCACCGAGCGTGTTGGCGTTCTCCACGTAAAGCTTGAGCATCACGATCGGCAGGTAACCCTGCTGATACTGCTGCTGGTCCACGGCGAACTCGATCTCACCGGACTTGATCTTCTCCACCACGTCGGCGTTCAGGTCGAACGTGGCGATCGTGGGGGAGGAGCTGGCGCCCTTGGCCGCCGCGGTGGCGTTCACCGCCACCTGCGGGTTGAGCGTCAGCACCGCGTCGACCGACTTGTCGGCCTGCAGCGCGCCGCGGATACGCGACTCGATGTCGGTGGGGTTGTTGATGTCCACCTGCAGGTTCTTGACCTCACCGCCGAACCCGCGCTTGGCGCCGTCGCACCGCTGGTTCAAGCCGATGTTGCCCGCTTCGTGGATCACGCACAGCAGCTTCTTCTTGCCGTCTTCCTTCAGCCGCTTGCCGGCTTCCTCGCCTGCGATGTCCTCCTCTTGTCCGACGTGGGCGATGGCGCCGAACTCCCTGCTCTTGGCCGAGCCGGAGTTGATGGTGATGACCGGGATGCCTGCCTTGACCGCGTTCTCGATCGCACCCTTGAGCGCGTCCGGGTTGGCCATCGACACCACGATGCCGTCGACCTTCTGCGTCACGGCGTTGTCGATCAACCTGGCTTGGGCACCCGCGTCGCCGTCCGAGGTGTACTCGACCCCGACGCCGAGGTCCTCACCGGCTTGCTCTGCGCCGTTCTTGACCACGTTCCAGAACGCGTCACCCGGGGTGCCGTGGGTGATGACCGCGAAGTTCAGGTCACCGTCGCCGCCACCACCGCCGCCGGTGTCGTTGGTGCCGCCGCTGGACCCGCTCGGTGGCGTGCACGCCACCAGCAGCGCTGCACTCGCTGCGACAGCAAGTCCGGAGAACAGCCGCCGACGGCGGGATGAGTGCTTCGACCTCATTGTCAACCTCCACGGTGTAAGTCATCGGTGGGACGTACCGATGATCGACTTGAGGTAGCGCATGGACCGTTCCGTGTCCACCTTCGGGCGGTCGACGTCGCCCGTTTCGTCCTCGGGCAATGCGGTGTCCTGCTCCAGGACGTACCAGCCCCGGTAGTCCGCCGAGCGCAGCACGCGGATCATCTCCGCGATGTCGACGTCACCGTCGCCCAAGGGCGCGTACAAGCCTTGCGAAATCGCCGCGGTGTAGGTCAGTTCGCCTGCCCGCACCCGCTCGGCCACGGCGGCGCGCACGTCCTTCAGGTGCACGTGACCGACGCGGTCGGCGTGCTGCTGCACCAGCCGGACCGGGTCGGTGCCGCCGATCATCAGGTGACCGGAGTCCACGCACAGTGGCAGCGACGAGTCGCGCAGGAACCGTTCCACCTCGGGTTCGGTCTCCACGTAGGTGCCCACGTGCGGGTGCAGCACCGTGCGCAGGCCGTAGCCCGCGGCCACCTCGGCGACGGCGTCCGCGGACCGGATCAACGTGTTCCACTGCTCGTCGGTCAGTTCGGGTCGCTCGTCGTAGCCGGTCAGCCCGGTGGCGGCGGCCAGCACGAGCACTTCCGCGCCACCGGCGGACAGTTGCTTGGCGGAGCGCTCGGCCGCCGCAACCGCCTCGTCGACCGACACGTGCAGCGGGGTCGCCAGGAAGCCGCCGACCAGGGACAGGCCGAACTGGCGCAGCAGCGCCGACGGGTCGTCCGGCAGGTACCCCGGCGGGCCGAGTTCGGTCGCCGACAGGCCAAGTTCGGCCATCTCGCCGAGCACCTTCGGCGGCTCGAGCACCCGGCCCCAGCCGGGCACCTCGCACACGCCCCAGGAGATGGGCGCCGCGGCCAGGCGGATCGACGCAGCCGGATCCGCGAACGTCTGGGTCATCACTGCGCCTCCAGTCGGACCGGCCTGCCGTTGCGCATCGACTCCTCGCACGCTTCGGCCAGCCGCAAGCTGTTCAAGCTCTCGCGTGCAGGCGACGGATTCTCCGCCCGGCCGGCGATGACGTCCGCGAACACGCGCAGCTCGTTCAGGTAGGCGTTCTTGTACCGCTGCATGAACGAGTCCCAGGGCTGCTTCGGTTCGATCGGGTCCGGCTCGACCCGCACCAGCGGGGCGTGCTCGTCCCAGCCGACCGCCAGCGTCTGCTTGCTGGCGTAGACCTCCAGCCGGCAGTCGTAGCCGACCGGCTGGTGGCGGCCCGCGGTCAGCTGCGCGTGCGCCCCGGAGGCGAAGCGCAACGTGACCACGGCGTTGTCCACGTCACCGGCGTCGGCGAATGCCTGGTCGACCAGCACCGACCCGGACGCCCACACCTCCACGACCGGCTCGCCGATCAGCCACGGAACCATGTCCAGGTCGTGGATCAGGCAGTCCTTGAACAGCCCGCCCGAGGTCGGGATGTACTCCTTCGGCGGCGGGACGTGGTCGATGATCGCGGCCCGGACCAGGTAGACCGAGCCCGCTTCGCCGGACCGCAGCCTGCGGCGAACCTCGACCGTGGCCGGGTCGAAGCGGCGCTGGAACCCCACCACGACCTCCACGCCGGACGCGTCGATCTCCTTGACCAGGTCCGTCATGGTGGGCATGTCCGGCCCCAGCGGTTTCTCGCACAGCACCGGCGTCTTGGCCTGCACCGCACGTCGCACCAGATCGGCATGGGTGTCCGTGGGCGTCGCGATCACCACGCCGTCCGCGGCCAGCAGCTCGTCGAACGACGCCACCGCGGTGACGTGCTCCGGCAACGAATCGGCAACCGCCTCGGCGCGTTCTGGCACGGGGTCGAACAGCAGGATCTTGTCCGGCGCTTCTCGCCCGTCCAGCTCGGCGAGATGCGTGGCGTGCATCTCGCCGATGCGGCCGACTCCGGCGACTCCAATGTCCATGTGTCCTCGCAAAACCTTTCGGGTGACTTCCGGAGTCCGATTAGAGCGCTCTAATAGTGATGGGGCTCTCATGTTGTAGCGTTTCGCGCGGAGTGTCAACCCTGGTGTCAACGCGGCGACACCCGGCGGTAACAAAGCGGATGGAGGTGCGCGGTGGCAAGCCGGCCGACGATGGAGGACGTGGCTGCGCGGGCGGGGGTGTCGCGCGCGTTGGTGTCCCTGGTCATGCGGGGGGCGCCGAACGTCAGCCAAGCCCGCCGGGACGCGGTCTTCAAGGCCGCTCGAGAGCTCGGCTACTCGCCGCACGTGATGGCCCGGTCGCTGGCGTCCCGCACGTCGACGGTGCTCGGCGTCATGGTGTCCGACCTGCACAACCCGTTCTTCGCGGAAGTGGTGGACGGGCTGGAGGCGGTCACCCGCAAGGCGGGCTTCGAGCTGATCATCAACACCGGCAGGCGCACGCCAGCCGGCGAGCGGCAGGCGGTGCGCAGCCTGCTGTCGTTCCGTCCGGCGGGAATGGTGCTGCTCGGGCCCGCGGTGGAGACCGCGGAGATCAAGGCGGCGGCCGAGCAGGTCCCGGTGGTGCTGGTGGCCAGGTCGACTCGCCTGCGCTCGGCCGACACGGTCAACGACGACGGCAGGGCGGGCTCCGAGCTGGCCGTGGATCACCTGGTCGGCCTGGGCCATCGCCGGATCGTGCACTTCGACGGCGGGCGCGGATCCCAGTCGGCGCTGCGCCGCCGCGGGTACGTCGACGGCATGAAGAAGCACGGCCTCCAGCCGTCGGTCATCCGCAGCGAGTACACCGACGTGGCCGGCGCCAAAGCCGTGCGAACGCTGCTCGAGCAGGACGAACCGTTGCCGACGGCGATCGTCGCGGCGAACGACGTGAACGCCATCGGGGCGATCTCCGCCCTGGAGGAGGCCGGGCTGCGGGTTCCGGACGACGTGTCCGTGATCGGCTACGACAACACGTCGCTGTCCACGCTGGCGCACGTCGGCCTCAGCACCGTCGACCAGCCTCGAGAAGTGATGGGCAGGCTGGCCGCGCAGGCCGTTCTGGAGCGGGTCCGCGACGGCAGGACCGAACCGGTGCGGCATCTGCTGCACCCGAAGGTGATCCAGCGGGAGACGACCGCGCCCCCGCCGTCCGATTCGGCGCGCTGAGCGCCGGTCGCCCGCTTCCGCTCCCTCCACCGGCCGATGCGGCGGCCGGAGAACGGCGCGGCGCATCGCTGCGGGAACCGCGTGGTCGGCCGGTACGCGCCGTGCGCGGCATCCTCGATGCCCGGTACGGCGGGAAGCAGCAGGTCACCACGATCGGTCGGCATCGCGCCGGAGATCCCGGCGAACGCCACCAGATCGGGTGTGTCGTTCGGAGCGAACGCTGGTACGCGTAGTGATCAACGTGCCGCGCGGTGTTGTCACGGTGCTCCAACTGGGCGACGAACTTTGACCGAAGAGTCGTCCGTGCCGGTCGAACGGGCAACCCGGAACGCGCGTGGAGCAGGCCACCGGGCGGATCTCCGGCCGACGGGTCGCATCGTGCTTCCGGGTCCTTCCGGGGCGGGTTGCGCCAAGCGACGGTGCGCCTTCAGGTCCATCCGGCCCATTTGTGCCGCCAATGCGGCCGTCGGCCCGACTGACGCGTTTGCGCTAACCCGATCGGGGGCAACCGCCGGTGTCCCGCGACCGGTGGGGCGAGCAACGCGGAATCGACGAGGAGCAACTGATGATCATCTTGGGCTTGATCCTGCTGGTGCTGGGGTTGGTGCTGGACGTCGGCGTGCTGTGGACCATCGGCGTGGTGCTCCTGGTGGTGGGCGCGGTGCTGTTCCTGCTCGGCTTGCTCAACCGGCCGGTGCTCGGCAGGCGGCACTACTTCTGACCGGGTCCGCTTCCGGTGCCGCTTCGGCGCGGGCCGGAGGCGCCGTCGGGCGGCGCGATTCGCCGCGCTGCCGGCCGGGTACTCGCGGACGAGGTGAGGACGGATGACCGAGGCATCGGACGAGCAGGCGCCGTTGTCGCCGAGCGAGCAGCTCGACCAGGACGACCTGCAGGCCGACCCGCTGGAACGGGGCGCCGAACCGCCGGAAGGCTGGGCAGGTGCGGACCGCTACGGCATGACCCAGGCCGAGCAGGCCGAAGGCGAGCCGCTGGACGAGCGGTTGCGACAGGAGCGACCCGACATCGGGCCGGACGACATCGCCGACGCGGGCCGTCTCGGCGACGACGAGGTCCTTCAGGGCCGTGTCGAGGAGCTGCCGCGGGTGCGTGACGTGCCTGCGGACAACGCCGACCGGGCGGGCGGTCCGGAGGACGACCCGATTCGCGGTTCGGACGACCACTGAGGTTCGGGCGCTGACCGAGTCTGGCCGGCGAAAGCCTGCCGGCGCGGCACGCCAGGTGGACGGGGTTTCCGGGCGAATTCCCGGCAAGGTCGGGTGCCGCCGCGCGGCAGTACTCCGGTGCGGTCCCTCCGCGCTTCTCGTCGTCGGTGACGCACATCACGAAGTCGCCGCGGCGTTCTCTTGGTTCGCGGCCATTTGCCACGCGAACCCGGTTCGGCGTCGGGCCGACATCCGGTGCACAAGGTGCAGTCTGTCTCGTTCGGGGCTTCGTCCGAGCCATCGCGAGCCGCTACGGTGGCGGGGTCATGACCGCGACGCCGAGATACCCCATGGCGCCGGACAGGCCCGTGGCATCCGCCTCACCCGGCCGAGTACGCACCGCGCGGGTGCTCTTCGTGCTCGGCCTGGTGATCGTGGCCGCGCTGTCCAGCTTGGTGTGGTGGTCGATCCGCAGCGACCCGGACGAGACGCGCTTCTCCTCCGCCGACCGGCCCTCCTCTTCCGGCGGCGCTGCCGACGACAGCGGCGGCGGCCCCGGCCGCCCGCCGGTCCTGCGCGCGGGCCGGTTCACCTACCGGGCACTGGCGCCGCTGGACGTCCGGCAGCGCTGCGACGACGTCTCCTACGGCAAGGTGCGCGAGTGGTTCGCCGAGCGTCCCTGCCGCGAAGTGATCCGTGGGCTGTTCGACGTCCGCGCGGACGGCGCCAGGGCGGCGGTCGCGGTGTCGGTGGTGACGATGCCGAGCCGGTCGCAGGCGCGCGCACTGAAGAAGCTGACCGACACCGACGGCACCGGCAACGTCTCCGATCTGATCAGGGACGGCACCGTCTCGCGGCCAGGGCTGCCCCAGGTGGCCGGCGGCAAGTACGCGTCGAAGACCAGCGGGCCCAGGCTGACGATCGTGGAGGCTGCCTTCTTCGGCGACACCCGCAATGCCGCACTACTGGACCAGATCACCACTCAGGCGTTGCGGCTCGAACCGAAGATGCGCGCCCGGCGATGACCGGGCCGGGTCGCTCCGTTGTCGTCGCAGGCCTGGCCGTGGCGATGCCGGCCCTCCGGCTTCGGTGGTGAACCTTCCGCCGGACGATCAGGACCTGGCTCCTGGCATGGCGAGTGCCGCCGGCCGCATCCCCGCCTCCAGCCGCCATCGGGTCAGGCGGGCGGCGGATGCCTGCATCGCGGCCACCGCCAGCGAGCGCACCTGGGCAACGTCGCAGTGTTCGATCACCACACGCCAGGCAGCCACGGCATCCGTTTCCGCCGCGACGACCGCCGCGCGAGCCGACTTGTCGTCCTTCACTGGCTTGGGTGTGGCGTACGCGGTCTCCGCCAGCACAGGCGTGGCTCCCGCAGAGATCAACGCTGCTTGCGCCGCGTCTCGCCGCTGCCGGTGTTCGACGGTGGCCGCGCGGAGGCCTTTGTCGTAGCTGCCCGGCAGGAACGCGGTGACCAGCCCGAAGACCCACAGCGTCGCGTGCTCGGCGGCGAGCGCGTCCTGCAGCGTCTGGACGGCCGCCTCGTCGAGCTGGTCGCCCGGGTCCGGGGCCGCGAACCGCGGTGCGGGTGGCGATCCCAAGCTGCCGTCGAGCGCGAGCCCGGCACTGCAGCCAGCGGCGACCGAGGCCAGCAGGCCGGCCCGCGGCCTGCTCTCCCGCGGGATGAGCCCCACCGCCTGTTCGGCGGCCGAGCGCAGCCGCTTGCCGAGCGCTTTCGGCGACGTCGCAGGCGGACGGTCACCGGCCGGGGCGGGCGGCCGGTTGGCCCGGTCGACCTCCCGCTGGACCGCATCGGCCTGTGCGGCGCGCAGCTCGGCGATCTGCTCGGCCAGCTTGCCGCCCATCTCGCGTGCGGCCTCCGCGTCGGCGCGCGCCGCGGCGGCCACGGGCGCCAGCGGGTCGGGTGAGTCGTCGTATCCACCCGAGCACGCCGACACCGCGGACAGGGCGAACGGCATGGTCAGCAGGGCTGTACCACTCCACCGGAGCACATCACGACGACCCACCTGCACACCCAGCATCCTGCCAGGTGCGTACCTTAAGCTGGACCGACACCCACAACCGCCAGCCCAGCCGAATAGGGGAGATGCCCATGACCAACGATCTCGCCAAGCGGTTGGAGCCCATCGTGGTCGACGTGGTCGACGGGCTCGGGTTCGACCTGGACTCGCTGGAGGTCCAGCAAGCGGGCCGGAAGAAGCTGGTGAAGGTCGTGGTCGACGCCGACGACGGGATCGGTCTCGACGAAATCGCCGATACCAGCCGTGCACTGTCCCGCAAACTCGACGAGCACGATCACCTGATCGCGGGCGCCTACACCCTCGAGGTCACCTCACCGGGCCTGAACCGGCCGCTGACGCAGCGCCGCCACTGGCGCCGGGCCCGCTACCGGTTGGTGAAGATCACACCGGCCGAGGGGGAGCCGTTCGTCGGCCGGGTGGGGTACGCGGGCGAGAAGTCGGTGCGGGTCCTGGTCGGCAAGCAGTTCGTCGACGTCGCCTACGCCGACGTCGCCACCGCGGTGGTGGAGGTGGAGTTCAAGCAGCCGCCGGCCGACGAACTGCGGATGATCGAGGAGGACGAGGCGGAACAGGCCGCCCTGCACGGCGCCGATTCGCCTGACCCCGGCTCCGGGCGGCACACTGGGAGGAAAGCAGCAGGCACCGGCAAGCCTGCCTCCCGGTGCTCGGCGACCAAGGAGGATGACGCCCGATGAACGTGGACATTGCCGCGCTGCGGGCGATCGAGCGGGACAAGGACATCCCGTTCGAGACGGTGCTGGAGGCCATCGAGTCGGCTCTGCTGACCGCGTACAAGCACACCGAGGGGCACCAGCCGCACGCCAAGATCGACATCGACCGCAAGACCGGGTACGTGCGGGTGATCGCGTACCGGCTGAACGAGCGCGGCGAGCCGGTCGAGGAGTGGGACGACACTCCGGAGGGATTCGGCAGGATCGCCGCGACCACCGCGCGCCAGGTCATCGTGCAGCGGCTGCGAGACGCCGAGCACGAGAAGACCTACGGCGAGTTCGCCGCCAAAGAAGGCCAGGTCATCGCCGGTGTCGTCCAGCGAGACGCGCGGGCCAACGCGCGCGGCATGGTCGTGGTCGCGTTCGGGGAGACCGAGGGCGTCATCCCGGCCGCCGAACAGGTGCCGGGGGAGCGGTACGAGCACGGCACCCGGTTGCGGGCCTACGTGTGCGGCGTGGCGCGCACGGTGCGCGGGCCGCAGATCACGCTGTCGCGCACCCACCCGAACCTGGTGCGCAAGCTGTTCGAGCTCGAGGTGCCGGAGATCGCCGACGGAACCGTGGAGATCACGTCGGTGGCCAGGGAGGCGGGCCACCGCACCAAGATCGCCGTGCGGTCGACGGTGCCCGGGGTGAACGCCAAGGGTGCGTGCATCGGCCCGGTCGGCGCCCGGGTGCGGAACGTGATGAGCGAGCTGGGCGGGGAGAAGATCGACATCATCGATCACTCCGACGACCCGGCCACGTTCGTCGGGAACGCGCTGTCGCCTGCGAAGGTGGTCTCGGTCCAGGTGGTCGACGAGCGCACGAGGACGGCGCGGGTGATCGTGCCGGACTTCCAGCTGTCGCTGGCCATCGGCAAGGAAGGGCAGAACGCTCGGCTGGCCGCGCGGCTGACCGGATGGCGGATCGACATCCGCAGCGATGCGGAGACCGCCGGGCAGCCGGAGCCCGCGCCCGCGGGCCCGCAAGCGGCCTCGGCGGCGGGCGGCACACCGGAGCAGTAACCACCTTCGGTACGGAGTGGACCGGAACGATAGACTCGACTGTGGCGCAACACCAGCTGACGACCTCCTCGCACGGTGCATCCGGTCACCAACCGGTTCGCACGTGTGTGGGATGTCGGAAGCGGGGGTTGCGTAGCGAGCTGGTGCGAGTTGTCGCGCTGCGTGGGCGCGCCGTCGTCGATCACCGTCGGCGGTTGCCTGGCCGGGGTGCCTGGCTGCACCCCGATCAGCGGTGCCTGACGCAGGCGATCCGGCGGAAGGCTCTGCCCAGGGCGTTACGGGTCTCTGGGCAGCTGGACACCGGCGAGCTGGAAGACAGCTTCGCGAGCGGACTTGTCTCCGGCACGCAGGACGAGGAGGGGTACGGCAGGCCCGTGCCACGCCGAGGTAACGAAAGCAGGTCGACCCGTCATGAGTCAGCCGTGAAGCTGAAGCCATGAACGCGCGACAGTAAGGACGAGGTCAGCGGGTAGCGCCGCCGGCCTCTGCAGATGAGGAGAGCAGTGGCAGGCAGAGCCCGCGTACACGAGCTCGCGAAAGAGCTCGGCGTAACGAGCAAGGAAGTACTCGCCAAGCTGAAGGAACAAGGCGAGTTTGTGAAGTCGGCATCGTCGACGGTCGAGGCGCCGGTCGCCCGGCGGTTGCGCGATGCGTTCGGCGGGGGCAAGAAGGCCGACGAGAAGAAGGACGACAAGAAGGGCGCGTCCGCCAAGTCGTCGGCGGGACAGGCCAAGTCGGGGGCGGCCACGTCCGATGCG
>NZ_PKFA01000042.1:0-37096 GCF_002919275.1 Thermocrispum sp.
CCGGCTCCGCGGTCCGTTCGTCGCGGACCGGGAGCGCCGCCACGCACCGGGCGACCGCAACCGGTCCGCTCAGCCCGGCCACTCCCGCCCGGCCCCTGCCGGCCGAGACGGCAGCCCGCGGCCCGGCGACCACGGCCAGGACCCGGCCGACCGGAACGGCGCCCCTGCCGACCGCGAGGTCAAGACGCACATCCTGGCGGCGCACATCCGCAAACCGGAGGACGAGCCGCAGCAGCCACGCCCGCGGCTGCCCGCGCCGCCCCCGCCACGCCCGCGCCCCCCGAAACTCACCTCCGCACAGAGCACGGTCGTCCAGCGGTCGTGGCGCAACGAGCCGACGGTGGTCATCCCCAAGGTCACCGAGGACGGCGAACCACCCCAGAAACCCGACGAGCCGGCGCCGAGCACCCGGCTGCAGGAGAAACGCGAACGCAAGGACCGCAGGCTGCTGCTGGCAGGCAAGGCCGCGGCCGCCACACTGGCCGTGCTGATCTTCCTCGCCGCAGGCGCCGCGTGGGGCATGAAGACGTGGTACGACTCCAAGTTCACCGAGGTCTCCGCGCTCGATCAGGAATCGAAGGACATCAAGAACAAGGCGGCGCAGGTCGGCGACGAGAACTTCCTCATCCTCGGCTCGGACAGCCGGGTCGGCGCCCCGAAGGGCGCAGGCATCGGCACCGAGGAGACGGTCAAAGGCGCCCGCTCGGACACGATAATGATCGCCCACCTGCCCAAGGAACGCGATCGCGCGGTCTTGGTGTCCTTTCCCCGCGACCTGGAGATCACCCGCCCCGAGTGCCACCGGTGGAACTACAAGACCGGGGAGTACAGCGACGAGGTCGTCCCCGAGACGCCGCAGGTCAAGCTGAACACCGCCTACGCGGAGGGCGGGCCGCGGTGCGTCATCAAGTGGGTGCAGAAGATGACCGGCATGCGGATGACCAGGTTCGTCGGCATCGACTTCGCCGGGTTCAAGGAGATGGTGGACGCGGTCGGGGGCGTGCAGGTGAAGGTCGACACGCCGATCGTCGACTCGATCCTCGGCACGGTGGTGGACAAGCCGGGCCTGGTCACGCTGACCGGGGACCAGGCGCTCAGCTTCGTGCGGGCCCGGCACGTCGAAGGCGACCCGACGTCGGACTACGGCCGGATCAAACGGCAGCAGCAGTTCATCGCCGCGCTGCTGACCAAGACCATGTCCCGCGACGTGCTGCTGGACCCGGACAAGCTCACGTCGTTCGTCAACGCGTTCGCCGACGCCACGTTCGGCGACAACATCGGCGTCGACCAGCTGCTGGAACTGGCCCAGTCGCTGAAGGGCCTGGACACCGACTCGGTCGTCTTCCTCACCGTGCCCACCACCGGTTACGCCAACGAACGGGGCAACGAGGTGCTGCTCGAGGACCGAGCCCAGGAATTGTTCTCGGCTATCATCCACAACGAACCGATACCCGGGGTCGACACCGGCGAGGACGCGTCGCACGACACCTCAGGCGACGACTCGTCCACCGACCAGGGCGGAACATCACCCGAAGGCCAGTAGTCCGGCCGCGCAGGTCACCCCTGACGAAGCGGGACGCGATCCTTTCGTCCGCGATTCACCCCTGGTTCACCTCCACGCTACGGCATGCCACCGGACGCGAACGTAGAGTGGCGTCATGCCGGAACGACCTGGCCGCCGGCACCGAAGGAGTTGAGAATGCGCGAGGCATACCACGTCGAGCTGGACCGGCTCGCCGAGCGGCTGGCCGACATGTCCGCCATGGCGGCCACGGCCATGGAACGGGCCACCAGGGCGCTGCTCGATGCGGACTTGACCCTGGCCGAGCAGGTGATCAGCGACGACCAGAAGATCGACGACGCACGCGCGGCGTGCGAGGAGCACGCCTACCAGCTGATCGCCCTGCAAGCCCCGGTCGCCACCGACCTGCGCACCGTGCTGGCCACCATCCACGCCGCGGAGAGCCTGGAGCGCATGGGTGACCTGGCCCTGCACGTGGCCCGTGCGGCGCGCCGCAGGCACCCCGACCACGTGGTGCCCAAGCCGGTCGAGCACTACTTCGCCGAGATGGGCGAGGTGGCGGTGCAGCTGGGGCGGCTGGCCGAGCAGGTGATCCGGGAGCGCGACGTCTCCAAGGCGCAGGAGCTCGAGCGCATCGACGACAAGGTGGACGACATCCACCGCCACCTGTTCTCGGTGATCATGGACAAGGACTGGGAGTACGGGGTGGCCGCGGCGGTGGACACCACCCTGCTGGGCCGCTTCTACGAGCGGTTCGCCGACCATGCGGTGTCGGTGGCCAAGCGGGTGATCTTCATCGTCACCGGCAAGATGCCCGGCTACAACACCGACGCCGACGCCGACCTGTAGCTCGGCCGACCACCGGCTGCCCTCCTCAGGCGGGCGGCCGAGCACGACAGTGGGCAAGCCACCGAACCGCCTGGTGGCGCTGTTCGGTGGCTTGTCCGTCTCGTCACCCGAGGTGTCCCGGCGTGCTGTGCAATCGGAGGAAACCCGCTACTTCCGGGATGTTCAGGAGCCGCACAGGGCGTGCTCGATCAGGTCCGCGGTCACGTCCCCGGCGACCTCCGGCGCGTCCGGCGCCGGCACCAACGAGTCGGTGTTGATCGACACCGTCACGCTGCGCCTGCCATCGGGGCTGACGCCGTTGCGGGTCATGAAACCCGGGATGTCCCCGCCGTGCGCCCAGGACCCACCGCACGAGTTCGGGATCCACACCAGGCCGAGGCCGTAGCGGGCACCGAGCCAGGCGGCGTCGAGCGGCTCGGCCCGGACCGTCCTGGTCATCTCGGCCAGCTCCCGTGGCCGCAGGACCTTGCCGCTGACCAGGGCCCGCAGGAACTTGTTGCTGTCCGCGGTGGTGCTGATCATCTCGCCCGCAGCGTCCCCCCAGGACGGGTTCGACGCCGTGACGTCGATCGGGTCTCCGTCCTGCGGATTCTCCGCGGTCAGATCGTCGACGAACCGTTCGTAACGCAGGCGCTCGAGCCAGCCGCACGCGGCCACCGGCCGGTAGCCGCGGCGACACCGGAACCGGCGATTGAGTACCTTCCGTCCATTCGCAAACAGAGAGGAGCTGCGCATGGCGAAGGTGTTCGAGCGTGGCGAAGGCCGGTACACGTACCGGGTGTTCGGACGACGGGTCGTGTGGGCTCCGCTGTGGTGGGTGGCCGTCGTGCTGCTCGGCGTGGCGATCTTCCGGCTCTTCGTGATTCCGGTGCACGTCACCAACAACGGGGGCGAAACCGTGTACGAGTGCGGCGGGGCGGCGTTCGGTTCGACCGCCCACCGGCTCGGCGCCAGCGGCTCCGAACGGATCGAGGCCAGCGAGTACGGTGAGCGGCGGTGTGCGCGGGAGCGCACCGTGGAGACCGAGCGCGGGATGGCGTTCGCGGCTGTCGCGCTGTTGCCGTTTTGGCTCGGCATCAGGCAGGTCCGTGGATCGTGGGTGCCGTGGCAGCACGTCGCCGCGGCCACCTGCGTCGGGGTGAGCATGATGCTGTTGCTCGGCCCGGACGAATCGAGCCTCGGGGCGGAGTGCGGCTCGCCCCTGTGGGTGGACGTGGAGCGATCCAGCAACGAGCAGATCGAAGACAGGTCCTGCATCATCGAACGCCCGAGCCGGGTGGGCTGGGCGGTCTTCTGGGGCGTGCTGTCGGTGCCGTTCGTGATCTCCGCGTCCCGCCGCGACGATCACCAGTGACGCGCGCTCAGCCGAAGCGCCCAGTGATGTAGGCCTCGGTCCGTTCGTCCGACGGTGTGCTGAAGATCTTCTCCGTCGCGTCGAACTCCACCAGCCGGCCAGTGCGCTCGCCGGTCTGCTCGTCCACCACCGTGGTGAAGAACGCCGTCCGCTGGGAGACCCGGGCCGCCTGCTGCATGTTGTGCGTGACGATCACGATGGTGTACTCGCGCGCCAGGTCCAGCATCAAGTCCTCGATCTTCTGGGTGGCGATCGGGTCGAGCGCCGAGCACGGCTCGTCCATCAGGATGACCTCGGGATTCGTGGCGAGAGCGCGCGCGATGCACAACCGCTGCTGCTGGCCGCCGGAGAGCGCGAACGCCGACTTGTGCAGCTTGTTCTTCACCTCGTCCCACAGTGCCGCGCGGGTGAGCGCCTGCTCCACCAGGTCGTCCATGTCGTCGACCTTCATGCCGGTGACCCGTGGCCCGTAGGCGATGTTGTTGTAGATCGACGCCGGGAACGGGTTCGGTTTCTGGAACACCATGCCGATGCGCCGCCGGACCTCGATGACGTCGACGTCCTTGCCGTACAGATCGACGCCGTGGTAGCCGATCAGCCCTTCCACCCTGGCGCCGGGCACCAGGTCGTTCATCCGGTTCAGGCTGCGCAGCACGGTCGACTTGCCGCAGCCGGACGGGCCGATCATCGCGGTGATCTCGTTCGCCCCGATGGTCAGGTTGACGTCGCTGACCGCGCGGAACTTCCCGTAGTAGACGCTGACGTCCTTGCAGCTGAGCACCGGGCTGCCCCGGCCGGGCAGGCTCAGGTCGTTGGCCGACGCCGTCTCCAGGTCCAGCCCGCGTGCCGGGTTGCGGCCTTGCGCTGCCATGCTGCGACTCCTCACTGACTGCACGTCTTCAGCCGATCCGGCCGGAGATGTAGTTGTCGGTGCGCTCGTCGGACGGGTTGGTGAAGATCTTGTTGGTCTCGTCGTACTCCACCAGCTCGCCCCAGCGGCTGTGCTCGTCCGCACCCACCTGCACCATCAGGAACGCCGTCATGTCCGACACCCGGGCGGCCTGCTGCATGTTGTGGGTGACCACCACGATGGTGAAGCGCTCCTTCAGCTGCAGCATCAGGTCCTCGATGCGGCCGGTGGACACCGGGTCGAGCGCCGAGCACGGCTCGTCCATCAGGATCACGTCCGGCTCGGTGGCGATGGCCCGCGCGATGCACAGCCGCTGCTGCTGACCGCCGGACATGCCGTAGGCGTTGTCCTTCAGCCGGTCCTTCACGTCGTCCCACAGCGCGGCCCCGCGCAGCGCCCGTTCGACGATCTCGTCCATGTCGCCTTTCATGCCGACGGTGCGCGGGCCGAAAGCGACGTTGTCGTAGATCGACTTGGGGAACGGGTTGGGCCGCTGGAAGACCATGCCGATCTTCTTGCGCACCTGCACCGGGTTGACCTGCGGGCTGTAGACGTCCGCGCCCTGGTAGAGCACCTTGCCTTCCACCCTGGCGCCGGGGATCAGGTCGTTCATCCGGTTCAGGCTGCGCAGCAGCGTCGACTTGCCGCAGCCGGACGGGCCGATGAGGGCGGTGATGGTGTTGCGGTAGATGTCCATGCTGACGTCGTTCACGGCCTTCTGCCGGCCGTAGAAGACGGACACGTTGCGCAGCTCGAACACCGTCTCCCTGGCGGCACGCTGGGCACCGGAGGCCGGCTTGAGCGCGGCCTCGACGCTGGTGCGGCCACCCGCCGGGGCGTCGGGGCTGTTCGTGGTCACCTGCGGTCGCTCTCCTCGCATAGGCTCCTACCAGCGTCGCTCGTAGCGGTTGCGCAGCCAGACGGCGAACGAGTTCATCGCCAGCAGCACCGCGAGCATCAGGATCACGCCCGCGAACGCCAGCGTCTGGAACTCCTCCCTCGGCTCGACCGCGTTGCGGTAGATCTGCACCGGCAGCGCCGAGTACTGGCCGTCGAACAGCACCGGCAAGAACGGGGTGAAGCCCGCCGCGCCGACCAGCAGCAGCGGCGCCGCTTCCCCCATCGCCCTGGCGACGGCCAGGATCACGCCGGTCAGGATGCCGGGCGCGGCGGCAGGCAGCACCTGCCTGCTGATCGTCTGCCACTGGGTGGCGCCCAGCGCCAGCGACCCTTCCCGGATGGACGACGGCACGGCGCGGATGGCCTCCCTGGCCGCGATGATCACGGTCGGCAGCACCAGCAGCGCCAGCGTGATGGAACCGGTGGCGACCACCAGGCCGAGCCCGATCGGCCCGCGGGCGATGAACGCCAGGCCGAGGATGCCGAACACGATCGACGGCACGCCCGCCAGGTTCTGGATGTTCAGCTCGATCAGCCGGTTGTACCAGCGATCCTTCTTGGCGTACTCCTCCAGGTAGACGGCCGCGCCGACACCGACGGGGACGACCAGGACGATCACCCCGACGATCATGTAGATGCTGCCCACCAGCGCCGGCCCGTAGCCGGCCTGCTCCGGCCGGATCCGGGACGGCTTCTCGGTGATCATGTCCAGGTCCAGCCGCCCCCAGCCCCGCCACGCGGAGTAGATGATCAGGCTGGTCAGCATGACCAGCGCGGTCGCCAGCGCCAGCAGCATGAGCGCGCGGAAGACCATCCCGCTGATCCGGTCGCCGCGCGGCTGCTCGCCGAACACCGACTCGACGGCGGCCCGCGCCCCTGCGGTGGCCAGCCGGGCCCGTCGCGGTCCCTGGTACCGGTCGGCCATCACTCGTACACCTCACGGAAGCGGCGGACCAGGCGGATCGAGATGAGGTTCATGATCAGCGTCATGAAGAACAGCAACGTGCCGACGGCGAAGATGGTCTTGTAGGTGATGGTCCCGGTGGCGATGTCGCCGGTGGCGGTGCGGCCGATGTAGGCGGTCATGGTCAGCACCGACTCGCCGAACTCCCACGGGCCGACCAGTTTCGGGCTGGCGCCCGCGGCGATGAGCACCACCATCGTCTCGCCGATCGCCCGCGACGCGGCCAGCACGCACGCGGCCACGATGCCGGAGATCGCGGCGGGGAACACGACCTTCAGCGTCACCCGTAGCTTGGTCGCGCCCAGCGCGAACGCGCCCTCCCGCAGGCCCGGCGGGACCGCGCGCATGGCGTCCTCGGCCACCGAGGCGACCAGCGGCACGATCATCACGCCGACCGCGACCCCGGCCACCCCCTGGGAGAACAACCCGTCCAGGTCCACCCACGGCAGCAGATCGGCGAAGAACGGCTTCATGAAGTACAGCGCGAACAGGCCGATGGCCACCGTCGGGATGCCCGCCAGCACCTCGAGCACCGGCTTGACGATCCGGCGCAGCCGCGGATTGGCGTACTCGGAGAGATAGAACGCCGACAGCAAGCCGACCGGAATGGCCACGATCAGCGCGATCACCGTGATGTTCAGCGTGCCGACCACGATCGGCAACACGCCGTAGCTGGTCTGCGTGCCGCGCCCGGGCTGCCACTCGGTGCCGAACAGGAACTCGGTGAGCGACACCTCGGAGAAGAAGTCGACGGTCGGCACCAGCAGCGAGATCACGATGGCCGTGGTGACCAGCACCGACAGCCCGGCGCACAGGAACAGGAAGGCCTTGATCAGCTTCTCGCCGTAGCGCGGGCTGGTGGCCTTCAGCGAGGGCCGGGCGACCTCGCCGCCTGCCTGGTTCACACGTGTGGGCATGCGCTTACCACTGTGCTCGGGATCCTTGCCTTGTTCGGTGTCGTCGGGTTCGTCAGCGTCATCGGTCGCTCAGCGCCTGCTCGGTCTTCGCGGCCTGCTCGTCGGTCATCGGGATGTAGCCGGCCAGCCTGGCGATTTCCGCGGAGTTGTCGACAAAGTAGTCGACGAACGCCTTGACGTGCTTCTTTTGCATCGATTCGCGCGACGGGTAGATGTACAGCGGGCGACTCAGCGGCTGGTACTCGCCGCTCTGCACGGCTTCCGGCGTCGGCGCGACGCAGCCGTCGCCGGCGTCGATCTGCAGCGCCTTCACCCTGTCCTTGTTGGCGTCGTAGTACTCGAAGCCGACGTAGAACATCGCGCCTTCGTCTTCCATGACGCCCGCGATACCGGTGTTGTCGTCCTCGCCGATGTCCTGGTAGTCGGCGCGCTGCTCCTCCTTGTCGCCGTTGATCTCCTCGGCGAAGAACTCGAACGTGCCGGAGTCGGTGCCAGGGCCATACAGCGTCAGCTCGGCGTCGTAGTCGATGCCGTCGATCTGGTTCCAGTTGTTCACCTGGGAGCCAGGAGCCCAGATCTGGCGGAGCTGGTCCACGGTGAGGCAGTTCACCGGATTCTCCCGGTGCACCAGCACGGTGATGGCGTCGTTGGCCACCTGCAGCTCGTAGTAGCTGACGCCACCCGCACGGCACATCTCCGCTTCCTCGGCGGTGATCTTGCGGGACGCGTCGGCGATGTCGATCTCGCCGTTGCAGAACTTCTCGAACCCGCCACCGGTGCCGGAGGTGGCGACGCCGACGCGCAGATCGGGATTCCGGTCGCTGAACAGCTCGGCGGCCGCCTGGGTCAGCGGGCCGACGGTGCTGGAGCCGTCGACCTTGATGGACAGCCCGCCGCCCTGGCCTGCCGGCCCGCAGGCCGTGACCGCGAGCGATGCCACGGCCACCGCGGCGGCGGCCGTCACCCACCCGTAGCGCATAACCCCCGACTCCTCGGTCGACACTCGGCTCAAGCCACCATGTGGCCTGACCGAGCCCGACGGTAGAAGCCGAAGGTGAACGGAAGGTGACACCACCTGAAGGTGTGATGACGAACGCACCGACGTTTCGCCGAAAGCGGGCGAATCACCCTGTCGCGTGCCACTCCCCGCGGTCAGGTCGTCACGGTGCGCTCGTACTGCACGGCGGTCGATTCCACGGTGAACCCGAGCTTGCGATACACGGCCAATGCCGGGGCGTTGTCCCCCTCCACGTAGAGGATCACCCGTTTCAGACCGCGTTTCCGCAGGTAGTGCAGGCCGGCGATGGTGAGGTTGCGGCCGAGGCCGCCGCCGTGCGCGTCCGGGTCGACACCGACCACGTACACCTCGCCGACCGGGTCTTCGCCGTCCGCGGCCGGATGCACCTTGGTCCAGTGGAATCCGACGAGACGTTGGTCACGTTCGACGACGAACAGGCCCTCGGGGTCGAACCACTCCTCGCGCTCGGCCGCTGCCACGTCCGCCACGGACAGCTGGCTTTGCTCCGGATGCCAGGAGAACGCCCGCGCATTGACCTCGACCAGCGGTCGTTCGTCGATCCCGGGCCGGAACGTGCGCAGCGTGACGCCCTCAGGCAACTGAACAGACGGCAGGTCCTCGGACAGTGGCATGCCCATGCGCAGCAGCTCACGTACCCGGGCGAACCCGTGCCTGCGCGCCAGCGCTGCGGCGGCCGGGTGGTCGGTGTGCGACCACACCCGAAGCGTTGTCGCCGCCCTGGCCAGGATGTGGTCCAGCATGGCGCCGCCGTGCCCGCGGCCGCGGTGGCCGGGGTGCACGATCAGCTCGGCGACCTGCCTGCCGAACGCGTCACCGGCTTCGTTCAGCTGCCCTACGGCGACCAGCAGACCGTCGTCCTGGCCCAGCAAGTAGGGCCCCTTGGCGAGCTCGGACGGCAGCGGGGCTCCCGGCGGCAGCTGCGGCCATCCGTCCACGCCGCCTGCGGCCTGCAGAAGGGCACGCACGGCCGCCTCGTCCTGGGAGAGGTCGTCGACCCAGCGAATGTTCACGCGGCCGACGGTAGCCGAAGATCGGCGCCGACGCGGCGGCTCGCGCGCCTGGTCCCGCGCAGCTACCGGGGCTTGCCCTGCTGCCGGACCTCCGCCGGCGCGGTCATCGGGTCAGCTCGCGCAGCTCCCGGTCCAGCGCGTCCTCCCGCTCGGGCGCCATGTCCTGCGACTCCGACGCCTTGGCCGGGCGCTCGAACTTGTAGCCGACGTTGCGCACGGTGCCGATCATCTGCTCGTACTCGGGGCCCAGCTTGGCGCGCAGCCGCCGTACGTGCACGTCCACCGTGCGGGTGCCGCCGAAGAAGTCGTAGCCCCAGACCTCCTGCAGCAGCTGAGCGCGGGTGAACACCCGGCCCGCGTGCTGGGCGAGGAACTTGAGCAGCTCGAACTCCTTGTAGGTCAGCTCGAGCGTGCGCTTGCGCAACCGGGCGGTGTAGGTGGCCTCGTCGATCACCAGGTCCCCGACCCGCAGCTCGGACTCCGGCTGCGTGGTCACGCCCTCCCGCGTGGTGGCCAGCCGCAGCCGGGCGTCCACCTCGGCCGGGCCGGACGACGGCAGGATGACGTCGTCCACCCGCCACTCGCCGTTCACCGCCACCAGGCCGCCCTCGCCGACCACGGCGATGACCGGCACGGTGTCGTCCTCGGTCGCCCTGGCCAGCAGGCGGCACAGGCTCTTGGCCGACGCCAGGTCGTGCCGCGCGTCCACCAAGATCACGTCCCGGTGACCGCCGTCGAGCAAAGCGGTAACCTCGGGCGTGCGAACCCGGACCGTGTGGGGAAGCAGGCCAAGAGCAGGCAGGACCGAATTCACCGAGGACTCGTTGGTGAGCAGGAGCAGGTTCAGGCTCATCGCCTCGCACCGCCTCATGTCGTGCCGGACCGAACGCGCCGAGCTGGATTCGGCTGATACCTGAGAATAACCGCTGAATGATGCCAGATCAGCCCCCTGACGTCGGCATCACAGTTGCTTACCTGGGAAAAACGCGCTTGTCACATGCCGTTAACACGGCGGGATTGGAGCAAGGGTGACCGACCGAGACCGACGCGCTGCGCGCACCGGCCAGCCCCGGCGAGGGCGCAAACCCCGTCGTCGTGGCCGGGTTCTGCTGGTCACGCTGCTGGTCGTGTTCGGGCTGCTGGTGGCGGCCGACTTCGGTCTCGCCGCGTTCGCCGAGCACACCGTGTCGCAGAAAGCGCGAGAAAAATTCGGTTTGCGCGACGATCCCGCGGTGAACGTGCACGGTTTTCCGTTCACCACCCAGGCGCTGACGGGCGAATACGATCGCATCACCGTCGAGGCGCAGGGAATCGCCGTGCGCAACACGCTGCGCGATCTGACGCTGCTGGCCGAGCTGCGCGAGGTCACCGCGCCGCTTTCCGATTTGATCGACGGCCGGACCGACTCCATGGTGGTCGGCGACCTGGAAGTGGTGGCCAAGATCAGGCAGGCGGACATCGGCCGGCTCACCCGGCTGCCCGACTTGACCATCGAACCGGCCGCGCTGCGCTACGTGGAGACCGGCGACGAGGAGGACAAGGTCAGCATCGACGAGCTCGACGAGCAGCGCGACGCGATGGACGAGTTCCCGCCGCAGGCCGGGGTGCGGCTGGCCGCCACCACACAGATCTCAGGTCGTGAGACGCAGATCGTGGTGTTGGGCATCATCGAGTTGAGCAGCAAGGCGGTGCGCATCATCCCGAAGCGGCTGGAGTTCCAGCAGGGCAGCGAGGTCATCACGGTGCCCGATCAGGTGCGGGAGGCGTTCCTGCCCCGGTTCGACCGGACCATCCAGCCGGGCAGCCTGCCGTTCGGCGTGCAGCCGGGCGGCGTGGCGGTGGAGAACGGTGCGCTGCTGGTGCAGGGCAAGGCCAAGGACGTGCGCTTCGACCAGGGGGTGCCGTTCCACGGATAGCCGGGAGGACGGATGACGGGCCTGGTGGTGACCGCCGCGGTGTTCGCCGCCGGCCTGGTGATCGGGCTCGTCCTCCGTGGCCGTGAGGGCAAGGTGCGCAGCGGGAAGCAGCGAGCGGGACTTCCGGCCCCGGTGGCGGAATCACTGGGGCCCGGTGTGACGCTGGTGCAGATCTCCACGACGTTCTGCGCGCCGTGTCGGCACACCCGGGCGCGGCTGAGCGCACTGGCCGAGCGGCAGGAAGGGCTGCGCCACGTCGACATCGACGTCACCAACCAGCCGGAGGTCGCCCACGCGCTCGGCGTGCTGCGTACCCCGACCACCATCGCCTACACCGCATCCGGCACGGAGATCGTGCGGGTTTCCGGCCTGCCGGAGACCGACAGCCTGCTCGCCGCCCTACGGCCGCACCTGGCAGCCTGATCCATTGCACGACCGACTGCAGGACCCGGCTGCCGGAGACCGAGAGCCCGCACACCACACGACAGCCCCGCCCGGCAGCCCCAACCCCACGACACAACCGACCCACCGCACGACCAGCTGCCAGACACCGACAACCCACACACCACACGACAACCCCACCCGGCAGCCCCAACCCCACGACACAACCGACCCACCGCACGACCAGCTGCCGGAGACCCAGAGCCCGCACACCGCACGACGCCCCCTCCCGTCACCCCAGCCCACTGCATCACCCTGCATGCCGGAGACCGACGACCCCTCACCACGTGACCACCCGCCCGCCATTCGGCCGACCCGCCGCGGCCGGGCGTCCACATGGTGGACACCGCTCCCATAACCAGGGAAAACGCCGTAGCGTCGGGGCATGTCCACCAGCCAGCAGATCGATCCCCGCGGCCCGCGATTCGCCGCCGGGATCACCACCGTGGTGCTCGCCGTCGTGTTGATCACCAGCTGGTGGCCGTTGCTGGCCGCGCAAGCGGTGGTGTTCGCCGCGGGCGCGTTGTTCGGCCTCCGGTTCTCGCCGTATGGGGCGCTGTACCGGGTCGCGGTGCAGCCGCGCCTCGGTCCTGCCACAGAACGAGAGGACGAGGCCCCGCCGCGGTTCGCGCAAGCGGTCGGGTTCGTCTTCGCCGTGACCGGGGTGATCGGCTACGCCTCCGGGTTGACCACGCTGGGGATCGTTGCCACGGCTGCCGCGCTGCTGGCGGCCTTTCTCAACGTGGCATTCAATTTCTGCCTCGGTTGCGAGGCCTACCTGCTGATCAAGCGCCTCGGCCGGCCGGCCGGCACGCAAACCACCTGATTCGCAGCCTGGGAAAGGGAGCAGTTATGAGCCGCGAAGACGTCCTGGTGTCCACCGCGTGGGCGGAGGAGAACCTGGACACGCCCGGCATCGTGTTCGTCGAAGTCGACGAGGACACCTCCGCTTACGACAAGGGACACATCCGCAACGCCGTCAAGATCGACTGGAAGAACGAGCTGCAGGACCCGGTCCGCCGTGACTTCGTGGACAAGGCGGGCTTCGAGAAGCTGCTGAGCGAGAAGGGCATCGCCAACGACGACACGGTCGTGCTCTACGGCGGCAACAACAACTGGTTCGCCGCCTACGCCTACTGGTACTTCAAGCTGTACGGCCACGAGAAGCTGAAGCTGCTCGACGGCGGCCGCAAGAAGTGGGAGCTGGAGGGTCGCGAGCTGGTCACCGAGGTGCCGCAGCGGCCGCAGACCAGCTACGTGGCCAAAGAGCAGGACCTGTCGCTGCGGGCCTTCCGGGACGAGGTCGTCGAGGCGATCAACCAGAAGAACATCGTCGACGTGCGCTCGCCGGACGAGTTCGCCGGCAAGCTGCTGGCGCCTGCCCACCTGCCGCAGGAGTCGGCCCAGCGTCCCGGTCACGTCCCGTCCGCGGTGAACGTGCCGTGGGCCAAGGCGGCCAACGAGGACGGCACGTTCAAGTCGAACGAGGAGCTGAAGCAGATCTACACCGAGGCGGGCCTGGACCTGAACAAGCCGACCATCGCCTACTGCCGCATCGGTGAGCGCTCCAGCCACACCTGGTTCGCGCTGCACGAGCTGCTCGGCCTGCAGGACGTCAAGAACTACGACGGCTCGTGGACCGAGTACGGCTCGCTGGTCGGTGTGCCGATCGAGACGGGAGCCAACTCGTGAGCGTGCAGGTGGACAGCGGCTGCGCCGCCCCGGCGCAGGAAGCCACACCGGACGACTTCGACACCCGCGGCCAGGTGGTCATCGCGGGCACGGTGACCGCAGGCGGCCAACCGTTGCCGAACGCCTACGTGCGGCTGCTCAACGCCGACGACGAGTTCGCCGGTGAGGTGCAGGCGTCCGAGCAGGGCGAGTTCCGCTTCTACGCCGCGGCGGGCAAGTGGACGGTGCGGGCGTTGCACGCCAAGGGAACAGGTGAGGCCGCAGTGGAGACCGACGCGCCGAAGTTGTACCGGGTGTCGGTGTCCGTCTGAGACCACCTGACGCCCCGTTCTTCCTTCCGGATGTTTCCCCGGTGCCGGTTCGGCACCGGGGAAACGCGTTTTTCGAGGCCTCAAGCGGTCGTACCTGGACCGCCGCCCGGCAGGCCGCACCTCGCGGCCGCCGCACCGCTCCGGGCGGCGTACGGCGCAACTGGCCGGAGCCGCCCCTGTCCTCAGACGAACTCGTGCCGGACGATGGTCTGCTCGCGGCCGGGTCCCACGCCGATGGCCGACACCCTGGCCATGGCCAGCTCCTCGATCCGCTCCACGTAGCGCTGCGCGTTCGCCGGCAGTTCCTCGAACGTCCGGCAGCCCGAGATGTCCTCCTGCCAGCCGGGCAGCTCCTCGTAGACCGGCACGGCGTGGTGCACGTCGGTCTGCGTCATCGGCATGTCCTCGGTGCGGAAGCCGTCCACCTCGTAGGCCACGCAGACCGGGATCTTCTCCAAGCCGGAGAGCACGTCCAGCTTGGTCAGGAAGTAGTCGGTGATGCCGTTGACGCGGGTGGCGTAGCGCGCGATCACCGCGTCGAACCAGCCGGTGCGACGCTCCCGCCCGGTGGTGACACCGAACTCGCCACCGGCCTTGCGCAGGTGGGCGCCCATCTCGTCGTGCAGCTCGGTGGGGAACGGACCGGAGCCGACCCGCGTGGTGTAGGCCTTGAGAATGCCCAGCACCGTGGTGATCCTGCTGGGCCCGATGCCGCTGCCCGCGCACGCGCCGCCCACCGTCGGGTTGGACGAGGTGACGAACGGATACGTGCCGTGGTCGACGTCCAGCAGCGTGCCCTGCGACCCCTCCAGCAGCACCGTCTCCCCTGCCTCCAGCGCCTTGTTCAGCTGCAGCCGGGTGTCGGCGATGCGGTGCGCGAACTGCTCCCCGATGGCCAGCACCTCGTCGGCCACCTGGTCCGGGTCGAGCGCCCGCCGGTTGTAGACCTTGACCAGGATCTGGTTCTTCACCTCGAGCGCGGCCTCGACCTTCTGCCGGAAGATCTTCTCGTCCAGCAGGTCCTGGACCCGCACCCCGACCCTGGCCACCTTGTCCTGGTAGCACGGGCCGATGCCCCGACCGGTGGTGCCGATCTTGCGCGAGCCCAGGTAGCGCTCGGTGACTTTGTCGATCGCCACGTGGTACGGCATGATCAGGTGCGCGTCCGCGGAGATCAGCAGCTTGTCGGTGTTCACCCCGCGGGCTTCCAGCCCGGCCAGTTCGTCCAGCAGCACGCGCGGGTCGACCACCACGCCGTTGCCGATGACGTTGGTGACGCCCGGGGTGAGGATCCCGGAGGGGATCAGGTGCAGTGCGAAGTTCTGCCCGTCCGGCAACACCACGGTATGACCAGCGTTGTTGCCGCCCTGGTAGCGGACGACCCACTGCACGCGATCGCCCAGCAGATCGGTGGCTTTCCCTTTGCCTTCGTCGCCCCACTGGGCACCGATCAGCACGATGGCCGGCATGTGACACTCCTGGTATTGCGGTGAACGTCCTGCGGGCGCAGGTTTGCGCGGGAAACCGCCGGTGCGAGGGTATCGGAGGATGGCCTGGTGTGCGGCACGACGTTGGTTTGCGGTGACCTATCCGACCCTCCTGCTGCCCCCGACGTCGTCCGGGTGCCCGCCCGTCCCGGCAAGAAGCACGTGGACGAGGTCCTGCAGAGCAGCAAGCGGGTCATCGTCGTCGGCGACGACGCGGATCTCGCCGCGGTCGTGGTGCGCATGCTGCGCAGGGAAGTCCTGAGTTCGGTAGCCGTGGGATACGTGCCCGCAAGCGCGGAGTCAGCGGTCGCCGCGCTGTGGGGCCTTCCGCACGATCCGGCCGAGGCACTTCGGATCGCCACCTACGGTGAGCCACGGCCGATGACGCTGGTGCGGGATGACACCGGCGGGGTGCTGCTCGGACGCGGCCTGGTCGAAGCGGTCGACGGCGAGGCGTACTGCGACGACGTGCTGGCGCTGCGGGGTGCGGCCCGTCGTATCGAAGTGCGGCCGGACCCGGCGGGTGTCGCGGTGCGGGTGACCCGCGGCCGGTTGCTGCGCAAGACGGCGACCTTCCGCGGCCGGGCCTTCCAGTACGGCGGGCGGGTGCCGGTCCACCCGGTGACCGACGGGGTCCGTCGCGACCGGCCACTGCGCCGCTGGACCGTGTACCGGCACACCGAGGATTTGCTGGCCGTCCGGCCGTGACCGGCCGATCGTCGGGCCGGAACTTCGGGCGATATGCGCGTTCTGTACACGGCCAAGCGGGTGTAGTTATCACCAAGAAGAGAATTCGTCACACTTTCAGGTAGCGCACACCGGCACGAAGCGTCACGTTCCCTCTGTCTGGCCCACGGCAGAAGGGAACCGGCATGTCCTTCACGTTTCGCCGCGCACTGACCGTTCTCGGCTCGACCGCGCTGCTCTCCACCGGAGTCGCGGCCACGTCATCCGGTTCCGCGATCGCGGAGCCACCCAACATCCCGGATCCGGCCACCGCCGCCTCGATGCTCTCCCAGCTGACCGTTCGGCCGGACGGCTCGCAGGACGGCTACGACCGTGACAAGTTCCCGCACTGGAGCAACCAAGGCAACTCGTGCAACACGCGCGAGGTCGTCCTGCGACGCGACGGAACCAATGTGCAAGTCGGCGACGATTGCTATCCGATCTCCGGCAGCTGGTACAGCCCATTCGACGGGGCCACCTGGACCGACCCGTCGGACGTCGACATCGACCACATGGTGCCGCTGGCGGAGGCGTGGCGCACCGGCGCTTCCCACTGGACCCAGGCCGAGCGGAAAGCATTCGCCAACGACCTGAACAGCCCGCAGCTGATCGCCGTCACCGACGACGTGAACCAGTCGAAGGGCGACAAGGGCCCGGAGGACTGGAAGCCACCGTCACAGGGCTACTGGTGCACCTACGCGCGGATGTGGATCGGGGTGAAGTACAAGTACGACCTCACCACGTCTTCGAACGAGAAAGCCGCGCTGAACGACATGCTCGACCGGTGCTGATCGGGAGAGCGGGTCCCTGGACGCGTCACCGAGCCGATCGCGGCAGGCCGCACCGGCCACCACCGGCCGAGCGGCCCGGTGCGGCTGTTCGAACGGTGCTGCATGCACGCCCGGATCGCCACGTGAGACCGGGAACGAGCGCGAGGACTCCGGCCGGGCGGCGCCGCTCCGCGGCAGCGCTACTTCTTCAGCCCGGTGGCCTCCACCGCCGCCGGGTCGGAGTCGGCCAGGAACTGCAGGCACCGTTCGTATTCGTCGGTCTCTCCGATCCGCTCGGCGGCTCGCGCCAGCGCCGCCAGCGAGCGTAGGAAGCCCTGGTTCGGCCGGTGCTGCCACGGGATCGGGCCGTGCCCCTTCCAGCCGGCCCGCCGCAGCTGGTCCAGACCGCGGTGGTAGCCGGTGCGGGCGTAGGCGTACGCCGTCACGTTCTGGCCCGCGGCCAGGGCTTCGTCGGCCAGTTGCGCCCAGGCCTCGCTGAACTGCGGGTGCTCGGCGGCGACGTCGGCGGCCGGGGTGCCCGAGTCGAGCGCGGCCTCGGCGGCCGGGTTGCCGGGCAGCTGGATCGGCTCCGGTTCGAGCAGGTTGGTCATGGCGTCATGGTGCCAGGTCAGAGAACCAGGCTGAGCAGCGTACTGCCGCCCGCGGCGACCAGAAGCACGACCATGACCAGAGCAATCGCACGTTTCGACATCATCACTGCCCATCATGACCGGCCGGGGCGGAGCTGGCGGCTCGGCTGATGCGAACGGGCCGGCCGAGGCGCTGAACGGCCGGTGGCTGCTCAGCCGAGCACTACCCGGCCAACCGCCCATCGCGCGCAACGGACCACGTGCCTGCGCCGGATGCGGCGCTGCCGGTAATGGTCGAAGCCCGGCCGACAACGGGAGCACCGGCCGGGGTGTCGGGCTGTCGGGCTGCACAAGAAAACCGGCCCAAGCGCCATGCGCACCACAACCCGGCCACACAAGAACCAGTCGCCCCGCCACGCCAGCCAAGCAACCCCCACACCCACGCCACCCGGACAAGACCGA
Organism: Thermocrispum sp.; assembly: GCF_002919275.1. Classification (NCBI taxonomy): domain Bacteria; kingdom Bacillati; phylum Actinomycetota; class Actinomycetes; order Pseudonocardiales; family Pseudonocardiaceae; genus Thermocrispum; species Thermocrispum sp. Next base: position 17,861 of record NZ_PKFA01000042.1, read on the forward strand.
GCGCGTCGCGCCCACCCACACACAAAAGACCGGCCAACGATGCCCTCACGGCACCGGCCAGGCGAAACCGCACACACCCGTCTGCCTGTCGCCCCCAGGCAAGGCTCGTACGCGCCCGCACCCGACCACCAACGCCCACCCGACGAGACGAGCGCACTCACCTCCTCACACAAGAAGACCGGCCGCAAGCGCCATGCGCACCACAACCCGGCCACACAAGAACCAGTCGCCCCGCCACGCCGACCAGGCACGCCCCACACCCACACCATCCGGACAAGACCGAGCGCGTCGCGCCCACCCACACACAAAACCGGCCGGCGATGCCTCGTGGCACCGGCCGGCCGGTCTGCTGCCAGCGGAACGCGAATCAGCTCATCTTCTTGCCCGCGGACTTCAGGTGCTCGGCCGCCTGGACGACGCGCGCCGCCATGCCCGCCTCGGCGGCCTTGAGGTAGGACCGCGGGTCGTACACCTTCTTGTTGCCGACCTCGCCGTCGACCTTCAGCACGCCGTCGTAGTTCTTGAAGAAGTGGTCGGCGATCTGCCTGCTGAACGCGTACTGGGTGTCGGTGTCGATGTTCATCTTCACCACGCCGTAGGAGACCGCCTCGTGGATCTCCTCCAGCGACGACCCGGACCCGCCGTGGAAGACCAGCTGGAACGGCTTCGACCCCTCCGGCAGGCCCAGCTTCTGGGCGGCCACCGCCTGGCCGCGCTTGAGCACCTCGGGGCGCAGCTTCACGTTGCCCGGCTTGTACACGCCGTGCACGTTGCCGAAGGTCGCCGCCAGCAGGTAACGGCCCTTCTCACCCGCGCCGAGCATTTCCACGGTGCGGACGAAGTCGCCTTCCGAGGTGTACAGCTTCTCGTCGATCGCCGCCGAGATGCCGTCCTCCTCGCCGCCGACCACACCGATCTCCACCTCGAGGATGATCTTCGCGCGCTTGGCCTGCTCCAGCAGCTCGGCGGCGATCTGCAGGTTCTCCTCCAGGTCGATCGCCGAGCCGTCCCACATGTGCGACTGGAACAAGGGGTTCTCGCCCCGGTCGACCCGCTCCTGGGAGATCTGGATCAGCGGGCGGACGAACTTGTCCAGCTTCTCCTTCGGGCAGTGGTCGGTGTGCAGTGCGACGGTGACCGGGTACTTCTCGGCCACCACGTGCGCGAACTCGGCCATCGCGACGGCGCCGGTCACCATGTCCTTGACCTTCTGGCCGGAAGCGAACTCGGCGCCCCCGGTGGAGATCTGGATGATGCCGTCGGACTCCGCCTCGGCGAACCCACGCAGAGCCGCGTTCAGGGTCTCCGAGGACGTCACGTTGATCGCCGGGTAGGCGAATCCCCCTTCCTTCGCGCGGTCCAGCATCGCGGCGTAGGTTTCCGGGGTTGCGATGGGCATCGGCGCTCCTTGTGCTCGCGGTATCAAGCCTGGTCCAGGGCCCATCCTACGGACGGGACACGGGCCCGTACCACAAGCGGTCTGCCCCTGTGGGCAGTCCCCTGTTAGGCTCGGCTCGACCTACTCTCCGGTAGCTGCTGCGAGGAGGTGCCGTGGCCGGCAACCCGTTCACGTCCAGGTCGCTGAGGAACAGGGTCGTGCTGATCACGGGAGCCGCCAGGGGCATCGGCGCCGGGCTCGCCGAGCGCTTCGCGGCGCGCGGGGCCAAGGTCGCGCTGCTCGGCCTGGAGCCGGAGGAACTGGCCGCGGTGGCCCGCCGCATCGGGCCGGACGCGGCGTGGTGGGAGGCCGATGTCACCAGCTGGCAGGACCTGGAGAAGGCCGTTGCCGAGGTCGTGCAGCGGTGGGGCGGCATCGACGTCGTGGTGGCCAACGCCGGCATCGCCAGCACCGGATTCGTGCGGTCCGTCGACCCGGTGGCGTTCGAGAAGGTCATCGAGGTGAACCTGCTCGGCGTCTGGCGGACGTTCCGCGTCGCGATGCCGCACGTCATCGAGCGCAAGGGCTACTTGCTGGCCATCTCGTCGCTGGCCGCGATCGCGCACGCCCCGGGGATGGCCAACTACGCGGCGTCGAAGGCCGCCGTCGAGGCGTTCTGCAACAGCCTGCGTGCCGAGCTGCGGCACCTGGGGGTGCGGGTGGGGGTCGCGCACCCCACCTGGATCGGCACCGACCTGGTCACCAGCGCTGACCGGCACCCGGTCTTCGGCAAGATGCGCGGGCGGATGCCCGGCTTCCTCGGCAAGACCTATCCGCTCGAGGTCGCCCTCGACCACCTCGAACGCGGCACCTTGCGCCGGGCACGCACCATCCACGTGCCGCGCTGGGTGGGTGCCATGAAGCTGATCCGTTCGCTGCTGCCGCCGTTGATCGAGATCGGCAGCGGGCGAACCGGCGTGGCCCAGGCCGATGCCGAAGCGATGCGGGACATCGCCACCAGGGGTGCGCGGGAATCCGCGGTGGTCGGCCCGGGCGCGCGAGCGGCGCTGGAGAAGTCCGACCAGGCCGGCTAGCCGAGCTGCACCGACCGTTTCGCCAGGCCGTACCAGAAACCTTCGATCGCCGTCCGCGCCACGCCTGCCTCTTCGCCTGCGCCGAGGCTGACGAACAGCGGCGCGAAGTGCTCGGTGCGCGGGTGGGCTCTGCCGGCGGCCGGCGCTTTGTGGTGGAAGTCCAGCAAGGCGTCGACGTCGCCGGTGGACAGCACCTCGTTGCCCCAGTCGTCGAACTCGACCGACCAGGACGGCGGGGGCGCGTCGGCGGGGCCGGACATCGGGTTCATCTCGCGCAGGTTGTGGGTGAAGAAGCCGCTGCCCACGATCAGCACGCCGGCATGCCGCAGCGGCGCCAGCCTGCGGCCGATCTCGTACAGCTCGCGCGGGTCGAGCGACGGCATGGAAATCTGCAGCACCGGAACGTCCGCCTGCGGGTACATCTCCATCAGCGGCACGTAAGCGCCGTGATCGAGCCCGCGGTCCGGGGCGTCCGCGGTGGGATAACCGGCGCCGGCGAGCAGTCTGCGTACCTCGGCAGCCAGCTCCGGAGCGCCAGGTGCCGGGTATTGCACGGCGTAGTAGCGCTGCGGAAAACCCCAGAAGTCGTACACCAAGGGGCGGGTGGAGGTTGCCCCGATGGTCAACGGGGCGGCTTCCCAGTGCGCCGAGACCACCAGAACGGCTCGCGGCTTCGGTAGCCGCGCGGACCAGGCGGCCAGCTCGGCCGGCCAGACGGGATCGTCCGCCAGCGGCGGTGCGCCGTGGCTGAGGTAGAGGACCGGCATCGGTTGGCTCATGCCGTAGGGAACCCTTTCGGCGACGGAGCTATTCCTGGGGCCAGGTCGGCCGGGGAGTCCTGCTGCCGGGGCGCCCGGGCGAAGAGAATTCCCTCGGCCGGTGGGCCGCATCTCGGTAGCGTTCGGCCCATGCAGACGGTCACGCTGGCCCAGCGCCCCGAGCTCGCCGACAGGCTGTGGGACTTCCCCGGCGTCTGGGGGGAGTTCATGTACCAGGATCGGACCGCCGACCTGTACTACGACACCTGCGTGCGGCTGTATCCGGAGTACGTGATGCTCGCGCTGGACGGTGACCGGCCGATCGCCCGCTCGTTCAGCGTGCCGCTGGCCTGGGACGGTGATCCTGCGGCCGGGCTGCCCGAGGACGGCTGGGACTGGGCGATCCGGCAGAGCGTGCAGACCCGGTTCTCCGGCAGCAACCCGAACCTGGTGTGTGCACTGGAGATCAGCGTGCAGGCCGACCACCGTGGCAAAGGGCTGTCCGGAGTCATGCTGGAGGCCATGCGACGCAACGTCGCGGCTCTGGACTTCACCACCCTCGTCGCCCCGGTCCGTCCCAGCGGCAAACACCAGCGCCCGGACGAACCGATGACCAGCTATGTCGCGCGCACCCGCGACGACGGGCTCCCGGAGGACCCGTGGCTACGGGTGCACGTGCGGGCAGGCGGCACGGTGGTGAACATCGCCCCGATGTCCATGCAGATTTCCGGGACGGTGGCGCAATGGCGTACATGGACCGGCTTGCCGTTCGACCACCGGGGTCCGGTGCACGTGCCCGGGGCACTCGTCCCGGTGTTGTGCGAACCGGACCACGGCTATGCCACCTACGTCGAACCGAACGTGTGGGTTCTGCACCGGATCACCTGATGATCATCGGCGCGCCCTGCGGGCCGCTCCGGCTGGCATCCGCGCGAACGCCGCTCTTCGGAGCTGGTCACCCACCGGGCGAGGTCGGCGATCTCGCAGCGTCTGCTTCAGCGCTGCCAGCAGGCCGTCAGCTGTGAATGGGAGCCGACGTCCATCCCGCAGCACCCGTCGGTACGGCCGATCCCGGGGCACCTCCTCAGCACAGCCCATCCCACGGCATCCCGTCGGCACGACAACATCCCGTGGCACCGCGTCAGCGCGGCCGATCCCACGGCACCTCCTCAGCACAGCCCATCCCGCGGCACCCCGTCAGCACGACCCATCCCGCGACACCCCCTCGGCACGACCTATCCCACGGCACCCCGTCAGTACAGCCCATCCCCCGGCACCCCCTCAGCACGACCCATCCCACGGCACCCCGTCAGCGCGGCCGATCCCGCGGCGCGCCGTCGGCGCGGTCCGCCAGGTACTCGGCTGCGTGGATGTTGCCGGACGGCCCGCAAATCCCGTCTCGCTAGCTTCGATGCCCCGATGCGCTCCGGTGCGGCCTGGCAAGGAGGCCACGACAATGACCGCCGCTCCCCGTACCGCCCCTGCAGGCCGGCCATCGCCCGGCTGACCAACCCGCCTGACCACCGCCGCTACCCCCGGGCGAGGTCGGCGAAGCGGGAGTAGTGGAGCTGGTGGGCGACGGTGACGGTGGTGGTGGGGCCGGCGCGGTGTTTGGCCAGGATGAGGTCGGCTTCGCCGGCGCGCGGGTCGTCGCGTTCGGTGGCGTCTGGCCGGTTGATGAGCAGGACGATGTCGGCGTCTTGCTCGAGCGCGCCGGATTCACGCAGGTCGGCGAGCATGGGGCGCTTGTCGGTGCGCTGCTCCGGGCCACGGTTGAGCTGGCTGATGGCCACCAGGGGCACGTCGAGTTCCTTGGCCAGCAGTTTGAGCTGGCGGGAGAACTCGGAGACTTCCTGCTGGCGGGATTCGACCTTCTTGCCGGAGGTCATCAGCTGCAGGTAGTCGAGCACGATGAGTTTGAGGTCGTGCCGCTGCTTGAGCCGCCGGGCCTTGGCCCGGATCTCCATCATGGTCATGTTCGGCGAGTCGTCGATGAACAGCGGCGCCTGGGAGATCTCGGACATGCGGCGGGCCAGGCGGGTCCAGTCGTCGTCGGACATCCGGCCGCTGCGCATGTCCTGCAGGCGGATCTTCGCCTCGGCCGAGAGCATGCGCATGACGATCTCGGTGCGGCTCATCTCCAGCGAGAAGATCACGCTGGTCATGCCGTGCTTGATGGAGGCGGACCGGCAGAAGTCCAGCCCGAGGGTGGACTTACCGATACCGGGTCGGGCCGCCACGATGATCATCTGACCGGGGTGCAGGCCGTTGGTGACCTCGTCGAGGTCGGTGAACCCGGTGGGCACCCCGCGGGCCAGGCCGCCCTCGGAGGCGATCGCGTCGATTTCGTCCATGGTGGGCTGGAGCAGGTCCTCCAGCGCCACGTAGTCCTCGCTGGTGCGGCGTTCGGTGACTTCGAAGATCGCCGCCTGGGCCCGGTCCACCACCTCGTCCACGGCCGCGCTCTGGGCGTCGGCGGCGCCGTAGCCGTACTGCACGATCCGGGTACCTGCCTCGACCAGCCTGCGCAGCACCGCCTTCTCGGCCACGATCTGCGCGTAATAGGCGGCGTTGGCGGCCGTAGGCACGGTAGCGATCAACGTGTGCAGATACGGGGCACCACCCACGCGGGCCAGCTCGCCGCGGCGCTCCAGCTCCGCCGACACCGTGATCGGGTCCGCCGGCTCACCTCGGCTGTACAGGTCGAGGATGACGTCGTAGATCGCCTGATGCGCGGGACGGTAGAAGTCGGCAGGCCGCAGCACCTCCAACACGTCGGCAATGGCGTCCTTGGACAACAACATCCCCCCGAGCACCGACTGCTCGGCCGCGATGTCCTGCGGTGGTTGCCGGTCGAACCCGCCACCCGGGGTGGAGGACGCCGGAGCGGACCCGGTGAGTGCCGGACTGCGGTCGTCGGTCAATGCCACCGCCGCTGAACCTCCCCGTCTCGAACACTCGTTCGATTCCCAGTATGCCGCACGAATCCCCCTGCCGCGGGCAGGCTGCGGTCGTGTCGGACCACGAATCGGCGACCCGCCGTCCGCCGGGGTGGCGCCGCCCGCCCCGGCCACGGTGACTCGGCCGCAGGTCGACGCTCACTTTTGTCGGGTTTGACGGGTCTTTCGCCGCAGCTGCCGGCGGCGCGGACGTTGGCACGCTAAACCGCTCCGCGCACCCCTGCCAAATCGGCCTGGGGATGAATTGTGGATGACCTGTGGACTACTTGGGGGCAACTGTCCCCAGTCGCTCACAGGAGCCCGCGAGGCTGTGGACAACTTGGGGACAACTATCCCCCATGTGGGAAAAACCGCAGGTCAGACCCTGTGGATAAGTTGTGGATAAGATTGTGATCAGACGTTCGGCGTGTCGCGGCAAAACGTCATCCCGGGCGTGTCGCGCTTCCCGGCGGCCGGCACGCATCGCGGCCGCCGTAGCCAGCCGTGCCGCGGCCGGCCCGCATGATCGACGTCTCGCCGATCCGGCGGATCCGGTCGCCCAGCTCCCTCATCGTCGTCGGATCGAGCCCGCCACCGTCGAGCTCGGACAGCAGCAGGCTCAACGTGCGCACCACGCCGGGGTTCACCTCGGCGATCCGGGCGAACAGCTCGCGATCGCGGTCGATCGCATCGTTCACGGCTGCTCCGCACACCCGGGATCGGGGCGAACCTGGTGGATCGGCGCGCCCGGCCACAATCCGCACCTGGCGCAGGGGTAGTGCGGATATCGCAGTTCGTAGGGGTGCGCGATGTTCCGCCATTGCTCCTGGTGGGGTAGCGCTTCGGCATGTCGGTCAGGACGGGCCGATGCTGCGGCGCGGGGTCAGCTTGGCGTGATGTGACGGCCATGCCGTGATGAAACCGCGACTGTCGCTCGGCGGGACTGCCGATCCGGCGAATTCTGGGAATATTCGCTTCCGGAATATTCCTATCCGGAACAGCTGCGGATCAGGGCTTGCCATGCGTCGGCGAGGATGGTCTCCACCGCGGAGCGCCGTGGGTGCCAACCCAATTCGCGGCGTATCCGTGAACTGTCGGCCAGCAACACTGCCGGCTCGTCCACCGGGGGCCCGTGCTTCATCCGCACCGGGCGGCCATTGACCTCTTCTGCGATCTTCACCAACTTGGCGAGTGATGTGCCGCGCCCGCTTCCGACGTTGTACGTCCGCCACTTACCGGGAGTACATGATTCCAGCGCGAGCACGAACGCGTCTGCCATGTCAGCGACATGCACGAAATCTCGGACGACCATGCCGTCACCATTGAGAGTCAGCTCCGGTGCGATGCCGGCTTGCACCGCGACGATCCTCGGCACGATCCGCGTGTTGTCCTGGTCCGATGCGCCGTGCGCAGCTCCGGCGACGTTGAACGCGCGAAGCGCTACGGCGCCGATCGCGCCGGTAGCGGTGCAGCCGGCAACGATGTGGTCTGCGGCGAGCTTGCTCGCGCCATACGGATTTGCCGGCACGGTGGGCGAGTCCTCCGTCACTGGCTGCGGGACGTTCGTCCCGTAAACAGCGGCAGTCGAGGCGAGTACCAGCCGTTTCGGCGTTGCCGGGCTCGCTGTGGCGAGCAATGCCGATACGACGTTGAAAGTTCCACCGACGTTGACTGCCCAGTAGTCGGATGCGGCGGATGCTGACTCGCGTGTTCTTGTCAGAGCAGCCAGATGACAGACGGCGTCGACGCCGGCGACTGCTGCACGGACAGCGTCGGAATCGCGCACATCGGCGACACGCCCTGACAACTGGCCGCTGCGTCGCGCCATTGGGACGACGTCGTGACCTGCCTTGGCCAAGGCAGCCACAACCGCCCTGCCGACGAAACCGGTTGCGCCGGTGACCAGTACTCGCACGCCTCAAGCTCCCAGCAATCGGTGCCGATGCTCCCAGGCCAGCGTGAGGCACGCGCGCGCAATCGGCGACAGTGGCTCGTCACGCAGCCGCTGGATCGAGTCCGAGGTGAACGGGATGCCCACGGTCGGCCGGCCTGCCGCTGTGCCCACCGCGGAGCCTTCGTCGTTCCGGGCGACCATGGTGGCGAAGAGACGGTCGAAGACCGCCCCTTCGATCACCGCGACGGTGAGAAATTCGATCCACAACGTCAGTGGTTCCACCACCAGGGCGCAGACGAATACGCGGAAGTCCCCGGCATCGCGAGCGGCCATGAATGACTTGAACGGATCACTGTTCAAGTAGTCGACGGGGTCCACCGAGTTTTCGTCGTGCTCGGGGTTGCCCAGAAATTCTTCCGAGTATTCGCGTTGAATGTTTCGCCAAATGGAAAAATCGTTGGCCTGATGGGCGGGGGCCAAAGCCGCGGGCTGGAACATCCCGGCGGGGATCACGTGGTACATGCCACCGGCCGCAGCGACCGACTTGGCGTCCCTACGGTGCAGGTAGATTCGGTGGCCGTCGATCGGGTCTCGTCTGATCGTCAGCGTGTTGATGCTCGGCATGACTGGCCGAGCCGCCAGGTCGAACGGGTCGGCGACATGGCGACGCAGGGTCAAATCGGCAAAGCTCGGACGTCTCCGCCCAGCGCGCAACCACGCATCGGCGAACTCGTGAGCTACCGCCTCATGCACATCGAGCACATCGAAGTAGCACGTGTAGCCGAACTCGAAGACGCCTTTCCCTGCGGACCACCTCGCATCCAGCAAACGGTATCCGAAGCGGTTGTCGAGCAATCTGGGGCGGGCCAGATCACGCAGTGCCAACGAATAGCGGCGGTATCGCGCACCAGTTGCCGTGAGCGGGCGAACGTGGGCGGTTTGCTCGATGCTTCCGGTGATCGCCGGGATTGGCATCCGATCGTCCGGTCGCCAGGTCAATCGGATGTCGGCCAGCTCCACCGGCTCGCCCGGTGTCCAGTCGTCCCTGGTAAGAATCGTCGTTCCGGGTATACGAGCAAAGCCGGGGTACAAGTCGGCCGCGAGATCGCTCAACGTGACCCGGTGCGCGTTGAGTTCGGAACGTACGACCCGCCAAGCTTGCTGGCTCTCCCATTCCGAGCCCTGCAGGTCGCTGATCTGTCGTGGATCCGGGACGGAGTCCGCGCTGCAGTCGGGTAGAACGCCGAAATGCTCCGGCGGGATGCTCAGCCGCGCCGCCACTTCGCGAAGCTCGTCGAGCTTCAGCAGGATGTCACCGTTCTCGATCTTCGAAACCCTCGACTGTGTGGTGTGCAGAAGCTTGGCCACCTCTGTCTGGGACAGTCCGCGCTCCTGGCGGAACCAACGGATGACGTCACCAGCATTGGACCCGTCCGGTGGCGCGTCCGAAGATCCGGCTACATACAGCCACCGACCGGTGTCCTGTGCCACGCCTGCCTCCCTTCTGCCAAATCACAGTTTGCCGGGAAGCCTGGCACCTTCGTGCCCGCTACAGCCTGCACAGCGACATCGGACTGCCGATAGTTCCGATAGTTCATCATCCGACGCGTCCGGCACTACCCGGACGCCCGGTTGACAAGTCGGCCGTGATGGCGCGTCCAAGGAGACTGGTGGGTGCAGGTCGGACGGACGTTGCAAGTGTGCTTGGCGAGGCCGTACGTGGTGTGCGATCGCGGCCGATCGCATCGTTCACGGCTTCTCCGCACATCCGGGATCAGGGCGCACCTGGTTGGTCGGAAGAAAGATCCCACTCCGTTGCGTATCGGATCACCGGCCATTCCAACCTCTCCGCCCCAACCATTCCGCTGGTCGCTGACGAGATCCGTGCCGAGCTGGCCCAGCACGATCCCGCCACGCTGGTCGGGGTGAGCTGCCTCGCGCGTGGCGCGGATCAGGTGTTCGCCCGCGTCGTCCTGGAGTAGGGCGGCAAGCTCGAAGTCGTCCTGCCCGCCGCCGACTACCGGGAGCGCAAGGTCAAGCCGGACAACGCCGCCGAGTTCGACGAGCTGATCGGCAAGGCCGACAAGGTCCATGTCATGCCGTTCCAGCAGTCCAACCGCGAGGCGTACATGGCCGCAAGTGAGCACGTGCTCAGCAATGTGGATGTCCTGATCGCAGTGTGGGACGGCGAGCCGTCAGACGGCTACGGAGGAACCGCCGACGTGGTCACTGCTGCTCGTGCACGCAGCATTCCGGTCACTGTGATCCGGCCGGAGGGTGCAGCCCGCGAGTGATGCCAAGCAGGCCAGGCGCCGATGATGGCCCGTCGCAGCACCGGCCGACGGAGCGGCCGGATGCAGACATTGGAAAACCCCGTGGTGCTGCCAGGTCGGGGGTCCGCCAGCATCACGGGGTCACCTGGGCTATCGGCGCCCACATACAGCGTGTTACAGATTTCCCCGACTGTGACATGAATCACTCAACCGGTCGATAGACAGCGCCAGAAATATCCCTTTACGTCCAGTTTTACCTGGTCATTGCGGGGTAACGCGCAGGTAATCAATCGTCCGGCCGGTTCAACAGGTACTGGCCGAAGTGCGGCACCGTGAACGCGATACGGCCACGCTCGGCGGAGTACACCAGGCCCTTCTTCATCAGGCTGTCTCGCGCCGGCGACAGCGACGAAGGCTTCCGGCCGAGGTAGACGGCGACGTCCGCGCTGCGCGCCGACTCGTCGCGACCATTGGTCAGTTCCGCCATGGCCAGCAGGTACTCCCGTTCCGCCGGAGTGGCCCGCTCGTACCGGGAGCCGAAGAAGCCGACGGCGAGCTCGGCTTCCGCTTCCGGCGCGGAGACCTCGACGTCTTCGGGACCGATCGGGTCGGTGGGGGCAGCATCCCAAGCAGCCTTGGCATAGGCCTGGATGAAGTACGGATAGCCGCCCGACGCTTCGAACAGGGCGTCCAGTGCTTCCGGTTTGATGCCCGCGCCTTCTCGTTCGATCGGCACCCGGACCGCCTGATCGGCGTCTCCGCGTTCCAGCCGGTCGATGCGCGTGTACCGGAAAAGCCGCTCGGAGTAGGACTTCGACGCGGACAGGACCGTGGGCAGATGCGGCAGGCCGGCGCCGACGACGACCAGAGGAGCACCGGACTGCGACAGCTCGTGGCACGCCGCGCACAGCGCGGACACGTCCTGCGGCTGCAGGTCCTGCATCTCGTCGATGAGCAAGGCGACGCCGGTACCGACGTCCGCGGCGAGCTCGGCCACGTCGGTGAACAGTTCGACCAGGTCGATCTCGATGTCCCCGGAATCGGCACGTCCCGTCGCTGCCGGTACGTCGATGCCGGGCTGCCAGCGATCACGCAGCTTGGCGTCCGGCTTGCTGGCGCGTAGCGCGAAGGCCTTGAGCACGCCAAGAACTTCGTCCACGCGATCGGGTGCGCGGTGGCGGACGGCCAGGTCCCGGATCGCCCGGTGCAGCGCGGCGGAAAGCGGCCTGCGCAGCTCGGAGTCCGGGCGCGCTTCGATCTTGCCGGTGCCCCAGCCGCGCCGCATCGCCATCGAACGCAGCTCGCCGAGCAGGACGGTCTTGCCCACGCCGCGCAGTCCGGTGAGCACCAGGCTGCGCTCCGGGCGTCCGCGCGCGACTCGTTCCAGCACGACCTCGAAGGCATGGAGCTCGCGCTCCCGTCCGGCGAGTTCGGGAGGGCGTTGCCCCGCACCGGGAGCGAACGGGTTGCGAACCGGGTCCATGCCCTAGAACAGTATCCGCATCTCTAGCGCAGACCCGATATTGCGGCATACAAGGCTACGGCGTGTCGAGGCGCCGCCCGCGGCCTCCGAGGACCGACACGTCGGCCAATGGCGCTTTCTATGGCTCTATATGTCTCGCGCTAGATAAGGCAATAGAACACGAGCGGCGACCCCCTGGAAGCCGGGTCGGCGAGGACGAGTAGTGCACAGTATTCGACCTTCTACTATTCGACGAATAGATGGGTATACATCGACAGAGTGCGGTGTCGCGCCTTGTACGGCTCTCTAGGACGGAGCCAATACGGCCACATATTCGCCTAGGCGCCTGGGGGACGGGCCACGGTTCCTGCGGCTCGCCTGTGGAACTCATCGGCGTCGCGCCGCCGGACGTGGTGGGCGAGTAGGCGGGTCCTGAACGTGGCCGGCTGACCGGCGGCGGGCCGACGCCGAGCTTTGAGCGTTCGGCGTCGGCCTCAGGGGCGCGGTTTGCCCGTCGCTGAACCGGTCAAGTCCAGCTCCTGTGCGTTTGACCTTCGTTCGAACAGGTGAATGCTGTGGACATGACGGAGCGGGGTGAGACGGAACACCAGCGGCTGACCCGCAACGTCAACGAGTTGCTCGGTGAGCTGCGGGTCGCCCAGGCCGGCGTGCAGATCTTGTTCGGCTTCCTGCTCGCCGTGGTGTTCACGCCGATGTTCGCCGAAGCCGGACTGCTGGTGAAGGCGTTGCACCTGGCCGCCGTGCTCCTTGCGGTGCTGGCCACCGCGCTGTTGTCCGCCCCGGCCACGTGGCACCGCGTGCTGTTCCGGAAAGGACTGCGCCGGGAGATCCTTGCCGAAGGCAACCGCATGGTTCTGGCCGGCCTGGCCTGCCTGGCGGCAGCGCTCACCGTCACCGTGTCGTTGATCGGCTACGTGGTGTTCGGCCTGGTCGCACTGATCGTGCTCGCGGTGCTGGTGTCCGCGTGCTTCACCTACCTGTGGGTGGTCGCTCCGCGCAGGCTGCAGCGGATCAAGCAGGATCCTCCAGCCGGAAACCGACCTTGAGACCGACCTGGAAGTGCCCCACGTCGCCGTCGACGATGTGCCCGCGGATCTCGGTGACCTCGAACCAGTCGAGCCCGCGCAGCGTCTGCGAGGCCCGGCGCACGGCCCTCCGGATGGCGTCGCTGACGCTCTCGGTGGAGCTGCCGACGATCTCGGTCACGCGATAGGTGCGGTTGCTCATTTCGACTCCTCACGCCCGGTGATGGTCAGTGATCGACTGTGACCACCGTGATCGACCGTGACCACAGTGGTCGACGGTGGCCACAGTGGTCGACGGTGGCCACAGTGATCGACAGTGGCCGCAGTGATCGACAGTGATCGACACTGCCCCGATTCTTCCCCGCCGTGGCGGTCGCCGCACTCGCACCAAACGCCGAGACTGACGCTTCAGCGCTGCCCGTACGCTGTAGGCGTGACCGAGAAGCCGCAGATCCCGAACGTCCTGGCCAGCCGGTACGCGTCCGCGGAGCTGGCACGGTTGTGGTCTCCGGAGCACAAGATCCGGCTGGAGCGGGAGCTGTGGCTGGCGGTGCTGCGGGCCCAGGCCGAGCTCGGTGTCCCGGTACCCGACGGGGTGATCGAGGCCTACGAGCGGGTCATCGACCAGGTCGATCTGGCGTCGATCGCCGCGCGTGAGCGCGTCACCAGGCACGACGTGAAGGCACGTATCGAGGAGTTCAACGCGCTGGCCGGGCACGAGCACGTGCACAAGGGCATGACCTCCCGCGATCTGACCGAGAACGTCGAGCAGCTGCAGCAGAAGCGGTCGCTCGAGCTGCTGCGGGACCGCACGGTCGCCGTGCTGGCGCGGCTGGCCCAGCTGGCCGCCGAGCACGCCACGCTGGTCATGGCGGGCCGCTCGCACAACGTCGCCGCGCAGGCCACCACGCTGGGCAAACGCTTCGCGACGGCCGCCGACGAGCTGCTGGTGGCCTTCGAACGGCTGGAGGGTCTGCTGCAGCGGTACCCGCTGCGCGGGATCAAGGGCCCGGTCGGGACCGCGCAGGACATGCTCGACCTGCTGGGCTCGCAGGCGGCGGTCGAGCAGCTGGAACGGGTGGTGGCCGAGCACCTGGGCTTCGAGCGGGTGTTGACGTCGGTCGGCCAGGTCTACCCGCGTTCGCTGGACTACGAGGTCATCACCACCGTCGTGCAGCTGGCCGCCGCGCCGTCCAACCTGGCCACCACGATCCGACTGATGGCCGGGCACGAGCTGGTCACCGAAGGATTCCAGCCCGGCCAGGTGGGATCGAGCGCGATGCCGCACAAGATGAACACCCGCTCGTGCGAACGGGTCAACGGGCTGGCCGTGGTGCTGCGTGGGTATGCGTCCATGGCGGGCGAGCTGGCCGGCCAGCAGTGGAACGAGGGTGACGTGTCCGACTCGGTGGTTCGCCGGGTCGCCCTGCCCGACACGTTCTTCGCCGCCGACGGCCTGCTGGAGACGTTCCTGACCGTGCTGAGCGAGTTCGGTGCGTTCCCCGCGGTGGTGGAGCGCGAACTGAACCGTTACCTGCCGTTCCTGGCCACCACGAAGGTGCTGATGGCGGCCGTGCGCGCAGGCGTCGGGCGGGAGGCCGCGCACGAGGCGATCAAACGTCACGCGGTGGCGGCCGCACTGGCCATGCGGGAGCAGGGCGCCGCGGAGAACGACCTGCTCGACCGTCTCGCGGCCGACGAAACACTGCCGCTCGACCGGGCGCAGCTGGAATCGCTGCTGGCCGATCCGCTGTCGTTCACCGGGCTGGCCTCGGCGCAGGTGGATTCCGTCGTGCGCCGGGTGGACGAGATCGTGAAGCGGTACCCGGAGGCGGCCGCGTACACACCCGCCCCCATCCTCTAGTTCCGGCATAGAGTCGGCCGCATGCCGCTCCCGGTCGTCCATTCGCTGCACTACTACCCGGTCAAGTCGTGCCGCGGTGTCAGCGTGCCTGCGTCCGACGTGCTGGCCACTGGCCTCCGCCACGATCGCTCGTTCGCTGTGGTCGACGAGTTCGGTCGCTGTATCACTCAGCGCGAGTACCCGGCGTTGGCCGCAGTCACCGTCGACCTGCGAGATGACGTGCTGACGGTGAGGGCGTCGTCGCAGGGGCAGTTGAGCATTCCTGTTCAGCTCGACGGCAAGCGGCACCCGGTGACCGTGTTCACGTTCAGCGGCGACGGAGTGGATCAGGGTGACGACGCTGCGACGTGGTTCGGCGACTATCTCCGCAGGCCGTGCCGCCTGGTACGGGTGGCGCCGGATCATCATCGGGTGGCCAGCGGCGAAACGCCGGGGACGACCGGGTTCGCGGACGGGCAAGCGCTGACGGTGGCGTCTCTGGCGTCATTGGCCGACCTGAACGAACGCATCGTCATGCGCGGCGGCGAACCCGTGCCGATGGATCGCTTCCGGCCCAACATCGTCGTCGACGGCTGGACCGAACCGTTCATCGAAGATCGAGCACGGCGGATGATCGTCGGGACCGCCGAGATCGGCTTCGCCAAGCGAGACACCCGGTGTTCGATCACGCTGGTGGATCAGGCGACGGGCGTGCGGCGGGGATCCGAGCCGATCCGCACGCTGGCCACCTACCGACGTGACCCGGAGAAGGGACGGGTCGCCTTCGCGGTGAAATGCAATGTCGTCCGGCCGGGCCGCCTCGCCGTGGGAGATCCGGTCGACGTGACCGCGTGGGGCCCCGGGCTGACGGCCGATTGAGGCAGCGGCCGGCCCGATGCTTGGTCCTAGTCCGCGGAGATCGTCACTTGATCGGTCGCGGTGGCGCCGAGCCCCAGCCGCTGTGCCGCTGAGCCGCCGTTGACGGCGATCGCGACGTGGCCGGCGGAATCGGCCAGCACCACCAGCTCTCCGTCACTGACGTCGGCGAACGTCCTGCCGACAACGCCGTCGAACCGCTGTTGGATGCGCACCCTGGTGCCCTCGGCCAGGCCGGCCTCCGTCAGGCTCGACGCCTGCGCCGTCAGCTGCACGTTCCCGAACCGGTCGATCGTCGCCACTCCGGCGACGACTTCCCCTGGGCGCACCGACGGTGCCGGCGTGGGCAGCCGATGCAGCTCGTCGAGCGGAATCGACGGTCCGAACTCGGCCGGGTCGACACCGGCTGCCAGGTGAGCCGCGGCGGGCGCGAAGAGGTCGCGACCGTGGAAAGTCGACGAGACCGGGTGCAGGCGGAATTCCTCCGCCACCAGCTCGATCGCGTGCCGGGCTCCGCCGAGCGCATCGGCCGCAGGCAGCAGCAGACCGTTGTCCGGGCCGACCAGCACTCCGGACGCGGCGATCAGCACGATGCCCCTGCGCTCGGTCCCGACACCGGGGTCGACCACCGCGAGGTGCACCGCGGGCGGCAGGTAGCCGACCGCTTGGGCGAGCGCGAAGGCCCCGTGCCGGATGTTCCCCGGCGGCACGCCGTGCGTGATGTCGATGATGCGGCAGCGTGGCGCGATGCGGGCGATCACGCCGTGGCACACCCCGACGAACGGGTCACGCAGGCCGTAGTCCGTGGTGAACGAAATCCACTCGTACATGCCCGCTCCGTCGCTCGTTCAACATGTGGGAAGCGTTTCCAAATGATGGCTCGGCCCTCACGATCGTAGGCGTTTGTCACGCGACAGAGTGAACGCCGAGGAGAGGACATGCCCAGTTTGCTGTTGTTCGGGTTAGCCGGATTTCTGGCCCAGCTGGTCGACGGGTCACTGGGCATGGCCTTCGGCGTCACCGCGACGACCGCGCTGCTGGCCATCGGCGTGGCGCCGGCGCTGGCATCGGCGTCCATCCACCTTGCCGAGGTGGGCACCACGCTGATCTCCGGTGTCTCGCACTGGCGTTTCGGCAACGTCGACTGGCGCACCGTCGGTTTGCTTGCGGTGCCTGGCGGCATCGGGGCTGCCCTCGGCGCGTACGCACTGGTCTCGGTGTCCACCGAGTTCGCCAGTGTGTGGATCGCCGCGCTGCTGACCCTGCTCGGCCTCTACGTGCTGGTGCGGTTCGCTTTCCTGCGGCTGGGGACGCTGGTGGCGAACCGTCGGCCGGGAGCGAAGTTCCTCGGGCCGCTCGGCCTGGTGGCCGGCTTCGTCGACGCGTCCGGCGGCGGTGGCTGGGGGCCGCTTGCCACCACCACCCTGCTGTCCAGCGGCCGGCTGCACCCGCGCAAGGTGATCGGGTCGGTGAATGCTGCGGAGTTCATCGTGGCGCTGTCGGCCAGCGTCAGCTTCCTGTTCGCCCTGAGCGGGTCCGGCGTGGACTTCACCATCGTCCTCGGGTTGCTCCTGGGTGGCGTGATCGCGGCTCCGGTGGCCGCGTGGCTGGTGCGCTTCTTGCCGCCCCGCGTGCTCGGCGCCGCCGCAGGCGGCCTCATCGTGCTCACCAACACCGACAAGCTGCTGTCCGAGTTCGGCACCGCACGCAGCCTCAACATCGCCATCCACGTGGCCGTGGCCGCGCTGTGGATCATCGCGGTCGTGTCGGCGGTGCGGGCCACGCGTGCCGAGCGCGCCAAGGCCGAGAAGACCGAGGAAGGCGAGCTCGCACTCGCGGCGGAGGGCTGATCCGGAAAGGCCACTACGGCGCCGACGCCTGCGGCGCTGGCGATCTGGGCGAAGTCGCCGCCCGGTGGCCCGCGGCGGGTGACACCGAGGTGGCCGGCGCCGTATGGCCTGGCGGGCCGAGTGGTCTCGGCACCGGGCTGCTCCTTGGGCCGGCCACGGGGTACCGGGCGGCGTTGACTCGGTGAGCTGGACAAGGCGCCCCCGGCTCCCGATGATTCGCACGAGCGGTCCGGGACCTGCAGGCACCCGGTGATTCGAACGAGCGGCCCGGGCCGACAGGCACCCGGTGAGGTGTGTCAGGCCGTCAGGCCGGCCCCGGCACCCGGTCACCCCAGCCGGGCAGATCGGCTCCACACTCGCCAACCGCGGCCAGACAAGCCAAGTAGGCCCGCCCGGCGACCCGGCCGAACAGGCCACGCCGGGCCCGGCAGCCCAGCCGGTAACGCCGTCAGGCAGGGCCAGCCGCGACACCCGATGCCCCTGCCAGTTCAGGCTCGCCCAGTCCGACACCGGACAGCCCCAGCCAATCAGGCAAGCAGGCCCGATACCGGTGATCCGGCCCGACGAACCGGAACGGACCCACCCCACCGACTCAGGGCCAGGCAACTCACCCCGACAACCCCAGCGATCAGCCACACCAGACCCACACCCGGCAACCCCGGCCAAACAAGCCACACCAACCCCACCCCGACCCATCCGACCAAGCAAGCCGGAACCCCCAACCCCCGACACAAGCCAGGCAACCCACCCCGACAACCCCAGCGATCAGCCACACCAGACCCACACCCGGCAACCCCGGCCGGACAGGCCAAGCCAGCCCCGGCACACCACGGGATCAGCAGGCGTCAGCCACCGACCGTGTCCGAGACGGTCCGGGGCTGCAGCGTCTTTGTCACGTTCCGGTAGCGCCGCCGTCATGGGACTCTGGCTCACTGGACACGTGGCTTCACGACTCCTGGTTTCACTCTCCGGCGCAAGCGCACCGACCCTTCCGGTGCTGACCGAGATCACCGCCGAGCTGCGGGCTCGCTCGACACCCGTGGCTCTGTTCGTTCGCCCGCGCGGCGTGGCGGCGTCGCCCGTCCTTGCCGACTGGGTGAGGTCCCGTGTGCACAGCGGGGACGACCTGCTGATCCACGGCTACGGCGACCCGATCCCGCAGCAGCGGCCGGTCCTGCGCAGCAGCCGCGCCGAGTTCGCCGGGTTGTCCGAGCACGAAGCCGGCCTGCGGATCAGCGCGGCGACCAGTGCCATGGCACAGGCCGGGATCCCGGCCCGCGAGGTGACCGGGTTCGCCCCGCCGGGCTGGATGGTTTCGGACGGGACTTTGACCGCACTGCGGAAGAGCCGCCTCGCGTTGTGTGCGGACGGCGGCCGGGTGCACGATCTGCGCACCGGAACCGTCCACCGAGGGCGGGTGTTTCCGTTCGGCGGCGGTGGCTCGGAGCGCGCAGAAGCCCTGCGCTGCTTCGCCTTGCTGCTGACCGTTGCGCGCATGGTCAATCGCGTCGAGCTGCTTCGCCTGCACATCGACGCAACGCAGGCGGTCCGACCGGGGCCGCGACAAGCGTTCCTGGACGCGGTGGACATCGCGTTGGAGGCCGGGGCCGTGCCCCAGGCGTATCGGCAGCTCGTGGCGCGCAAGACGGATCGCTCGGGCAAAGCCGCATGACTGCGAGAGCTGTGCCTTCGCGACCCCGTCGCCGCTGCCGACCATCTGCACGCCGAGCAGCCGGCCGTCGGGGGTGTGCACCATTACGAACCCGGCAGGGCCGTGCGTTGCGCATGAACCGCAAGGCCGTGAAAGCTGCGCACAAAGCCGC
>NZ_PKFA01000006.1:0-35993 GCF_002919275.1 Thermocrispum sp.
CGCCGAGTGCGATCGCCAGCACGATCGGGACCAGCGTCACGGCCGCCAGCTTCACCGGCAGCTTCCAGTCCCGCCACGCCAGCACCGCGCCCACCCGGCGCCGCCACGACCGCTGCCGGTGCGGCTCGTGCCCGATCAGCTCCTCGACCGGCACCTGCCTGGCGACCTCTCGCCGTCCTTCTGCCGTCACGCTATGTGACTCCCTGTCCAACCACGACGTACCCCAGCTGCACCGTCACCGCCGGCGAGCAGCAGCAGGCCGCACTACCCGGCACTCCGCATCGAGCTCGCCGGCGCGCGGCGAGGTCCGGCGTCCTGTCCCGTCCCCAGCCGCGCTGCGCGTGCCCGCGATCGCCGGCCGGGCCCGGGATCCCGCGACCGCCTGCGCCCCCGGAACCCGGCCGAGACGGCCACAGTCGGCCACAGCGAGCCGAACCTCCTGACAACTCTGGCACGCGATAACAACTTTGTGACGAATCAGCGTAGAGCCTACACCTATCGAGTGATCCCGCGCGTGCTCCGAAAAATGACCCCTGACCTGGGATTTTGCGCCCGAGAGCGGGTGTCGGCGTGATCGCAGCGCTTGTTGATCGTTACCTGAATCCGCACGGTGACCGCCACTCGCGACAGCCCGACGACGATCTTCGCCCATTCGGCCTAACCGAGCCGTGATGGGACCGATCTGACGACACGCAAAGTACTTGTGTCCACACTCGGTCCGGAAATGTTTCCCCGATGATGTGGTCTGCCCGCCCGCCCCTCAAGTCAGCCCGACGGCGAGCCGACTATAGGGCGGCGCACCGTAACCAGTTCACCCGAAGAGGGGTCGACCGGTGAGGAAATGTCCGTCAGATCGAGCGACCGGCCATGGTGCGGTGCGTGACCTTGCGCTCGGCGACGAAGGACACGAACGGCACGCACCCGGCGAGCAGCACCAGCAGGACCCCGGTGACCGACCAGCGGGCTTTGATGCCCAGATCGACCGCAAGGACCAGGTAGATCATGTAGAGCGCGCCGTGAATGGGCGACCAGATCTGCGACGGCGTCGGGTTGTCCCAGACGTACCGGACGAGCATCACGGTCACCAGGACGAGCAGGCCGAACCCCGTGACCACGGCGGCCACCCGGAAACGCTTCAGTGCGCTGAGGACTCTCGGCTCGACCGGCTCCTGCGCGGCGGCGTCCGTGGATGTGGCGCTACCAGGCGTCCGAGACGACGTCATGCCGGGCCCTCCTAGCGTGCCTGCTGATCGCGTGCGTGTAGTTCAGCAAGGTACCGGTTGTACGCCGCGAGCTCGTCGTCGGCTTCGCCGGATGCAGGCTGGGTCACCTCGGCGGGACGCTCGCGACGTGCCGCCGGCTCCTCCTCCCGGTCCGCAGGCGACGCCGGTGGGGCCGGTTGCGTCCGCACCTGCGCGCGCTCCTCCTCCACCGCCTCGGCCTGCTCGGCGAGCTCGGCCTGCTGCCGCAGCCTCCGCATCCGCCAGAAGGCGAACGCCGGGAACAGCCCGAACAGCGGCCACTGCAGCACGTACCCGAGGTTCTGCCAGGTGCCGGAGACCGACTCGTACCGCTGCCACTGCCACCAAGCCAGGGCAAGGCACACCGCCAGGCTCATCACGGACACAGCGACCGCGGCCAGCCGTCGCGCCAGCTTGGATTCCACACCTCGACGCTACCGCAGCCGCACCGCACCGCGGTCCTCCACCTGCGGGTTCCGCGGCTCGATCACACCGGACGACCACCGGACCGGGTGCGCAGACCGCAGCCTGCGCACCCGGTCGCTCACTGCTTCACAGCGCGGGCGTAGCCGTCGGCGATGGCGAAGACCTTCTGGGCGTACTCGACGGACCGGTTGTACGACCACAGGCCTTCCCACCAGCCCTTCGCGCTGGCCATGTCCCGCCCGCCCGCGCACAGGTACCTGGCGGCGGCCAGCGCCGCGTCGTCGATCTGCTGCGGGTCGGCGCGACCGTCGCCGTTGCCGTCCGACGCCCAGCGCTGCCACGTGCTGGGGATGAACTGCATCGGGCCGACCGCCCGGTCGACCTCGGTGTCGCCGTCGTACCGGCCGCCGTCGGTGTCCTTGATCGCGCGCACCCCGCCCGAACCGTTCAGCGGCACGCCGATGATGAGCTTGGACGGCCACCCGGCCTCGGTCAGCACCGCGCCGCCGAACTGCCCGTGGTTGGACTCGACACGGCCGATGCCCGCCAGCGTCGCCCACGACAACCGGCATCCCGGTTGCGCTTCGCGGATGGCGATCTCGGCCCGCCCGTAGGCCAGCAGTGCCCGCGGCGGAACACCGATGATCTTGCCGGTGCGTTCGGCCCATGCCCACAAACCGCCGGCGCCGCCGTCGTTCGTCCTGGCCTTGCCGGCGCTCTTCGCGCTCGTCGCGCTCTTGGCGCCCGGACGCGGCTTGTCCTTGACCGAGATGCTCACCGGGGCGACCGTGCCGGGCTCGACGTCGGCGGCTTGCACCGACAGCGCCGGGATCTCCATGGTGGTCGGGCCGGGCTCGGGCTCGGACACCCGCGTCAGCCCCCAGACCCCGCCGCCGAGTGCCGCCAGCACGGCCAGCGCGACCCCCGACCGCAGCGCTATCCCGCGGACGTGGCGCTTGCCGCCATCGCGGTCACTGGGCGTGGCGTCATCTGGCGACTCACGTACCAAAGATCGTCTCCGGAATCCCTCGGCTGCACAGGTACAACGCGTGAGAACGTGTCGGCGTTACTGCCGGTATACCAGGCAGCGGATGAAGATCCGGTCAGATCGACGAAAATTACGCGTCGCTACGACGCGACGTCCTTGCGTGCGCAGGACGTGGAGTCCTTCCGCACGCGGGAGAGCCTGGCGACGCACCAGGCGGCCGCGCTCCCCCTGCGCAGGTGCTCGAGCACCGTGTACGGCCCGAGGTGCACGCTCAGGTCGGCGGGGGTCAGGCCGGCCGCCCGATACTCCAGGGCACGCTGGTCCAGCGGGCTGATCCCCGCGTCCCACCACTCCTCGGCCTCCGCCAGGCCGCCGACCATCTGCCACCAGCGTGCGGCCGCGGCCAACAGTTCGTCCGGCACCCCGGGCAGGCGCTTGCGCATCGCCTGCATGTAGTCGTAGTCGGCGGACTCGACGATCGCCCACTCCGCCGTGCCAGTGCTGGTGCGCTGGCCTGGGATTCCTGGCTCGTGGCTGGAGGCCTCGGCGAGCCACTCGGACTTGATGCGCGCTATCTCGGCGTCTTCCTCGGACTCGTCGCGCTCCTGTGACCACTGTCTGATCAATGCCTCGACGCCAGGATCGTGGGTCATATCCCTCTCCTCATGGATATGGCGGCTCGTCGTGCGAGCTCGCACCCTCACTGGTCCCTTTTCCGGTGCTCGCCGCGTGGAATGTGTCCACTGACCGTACAGAGCCAACCGGCTACGTACTGTGAGCACGGTAGGGGCAGACCACCGAATTCCGCCAGAGACAAATCGGAATGATCATCGTGACCTGGGCCGATGCGGTGACATTCCACCCGGACGGCGCAATGGGTGCCCGGAATGTGGGACAACGCACATGCGCATGCACGTGCAGATGCCCGTGAGCAGGCCCTTTGGCCCTCCGAAATTGCCCAGGGCGACGAGCCACCCGGGCCGAACTCGGTCACAAAACGCGCATGACAACGACCGGGACGTGACCTCGCCCCGGTCCACGGCTTGGCACAAATGAGTGGTTACCGCCGGCTCACCGCGTCAGTTGAAAAGTTCTTTGAAGAACGTGATGATGGCCTCCGCACCGTCCTGGAGCCATCCCAAGAATTCCTTGACGGCATCGGCGGACTGGTGGGGCTGCGAGATCAGGAAGAACAACACGAGCGCAACCACGCCGACGATGAGGACCTTTTTGGCCTTGGGCGACATAGCTCCATCCGATCGTGTCTTGCGGCAGGCATCCGCCCTGCCTGTGACCGCCGTCCGTATCCGGCTATGAGCTTACGGTAATCAGGCACCCCTGACGACCCCATGACGCGCGCGTCACCGTGTGGGTGGCCCCGCGCGGGGCCTGAACGAAGATTACGCGATCGCTCCCGCGGCCCGCAGACGCTCGATGTCGGCCTGGCTCATGCCCAGCTCTGCCAGCACGTCCTCGGTGTCCGCACCGGCCTCGTGCGGCGGGGACGGGTCCGCCGTCGGCGTCCGGTCGAATCGCGGGGCGGGCGCAGGGAGGATCGTCTCCCCCACCGGGACGAACGTGCGCCGCGCGGCGTTGTGCGGGTGGGTCGGCGCCTCCTCGGGCGTCAGCACCGGAGTCAGGCAAGCGTCCGTCTCTTCGGCCATGGCGGACAGCTCGTCCCTGGTGTACTTGCCGATCTCCTCGGCCAGGATCTTGCGCAGTTCGGGCCAATTACGCTTGTCGAACCGCGGCGGCAGCTCACGGTCGGTGAGCTTCAGGACGCGGAGCAGGTCTTGCCAGAAGCGTTCCTCGAGCGCCCCGACGGCCACGTACTTGCCGTCCGCCGTCTCGTAAGTGTCGTAGAACGGCGCGCCGCCGTCGAGCAGGTTCTCGCCGCGCTTGTCCGACAACACGCCCGTGGCACGCAGGCCGAAGAGGCTGGTGGCCAGCAACGCCGAGCCGTCCACCATCGCCGCGTCGACCACCTGACCCTTGCCCGACTTCTCCCGCTCGACCAGCGCCGCGAGGATGCCCACGGCAAGCAGCATGCCCCCGCCGCCGAAGTCGGCGACCAGGTTCAGCGGCGGCACCGGCCGCTCACCCGCCCGGCCGATCGGTTCCAGCGCCCCGGCCAGCCCGAGGTAGTTGATGTCGTGACCGGCCCGCTGGGCCAGCGGCCCGTCCTGCCCCCACCCGGTGATCCGGCCGTAGATCAGCCGTGGGTTGCGGGCGAGGCAGTCGGCGGGGCCGAGGCCCATGCGCTCGGTCACCCCGGGGCGGAAGCCCTCCACGAGCACGTCGGACCGTTCGACCAGGGACAGCACCACCTCCACCCCCTCCGGGGTCTTGGTGTTGATCCCGATGGAGCGGCGGCTGCGGCGCAGCGGGTCGTTGTCGAAGCTGAGCACATCCGCGCCCGGCGTCGCCCGGTCGACCCGGATGACGTCGGCCCCCAGATCCGCCAACACCGTACAAGCGAACGGCCCCGGAGCCAGCCCGGCCAGCTCCACCACGCGCACCCCGGCCAGGGGTCCGGCCATCGTCACTGCCCTCCTCGTCGGTTCCGTGTCGTCGCACGCCGCCCGTGCTCACAAGGCGCGGGAGATGATGTCCTTCATGATCTCGTTGGTGCCGCCGAAGATCCGGGACACGCGCATGTCGGCCCACGCGCGCGAGATCGGGTACTCGGTCATGTAGCCGTAGCCGCCGAACAGCTGCAGGCACTCGTCGAGCACCCGGTTCACCCGGTCGGTGGTCCAGTACTTCACCATGGCGGCGGACTGCACGTCCAGCTCGCCCGCCAGGTGCCGCTCGATGCACTGGTCCAGGAACGCCCTGGCCACAGCGGCCTCCGTGGCGCACTCGGCCAGCGTGAACTTGGTGTTCTGGAACGCGAAGATCGGCCTGCCGAACGCCTCGCGCTCCTTGGTGTACTCCAGCGTCATGTTCACCGCGGCCTCCATGGCGGCCACCGCGGTCACCGCGATGATCAGCCGCTCCTGCGGCAGCTGCTGCATGAGCTGGATGAAGCCCTGGCCCTCGGCCTCGCCGAGCAGGTTCTCCGCAGGAACCCGCACGTCGTCGAAGAACAGCTCGGCGGTGTCCTGTCCCTTGAGGCCGATCTTGTCCAGCACCCGGTTGCGCCGGAATCCCGGCCGGTCGGTTTCCACCACGATCAGCGACACGCCCCTGGCCCCGGCGGACGGGTCGGTCTTGACCGCGACCACCACCAGGTCGGCGTGGTAGCCGTTGGTGATGAACGTCTTGGCGCCGTTGATGACGTACTCGTCGCCGTCCCGCACCGCCCTGGTCTTGATGTTCTGCAGGTCGGACCCGGTGCCGGGCTCGGTCATCGCGATCGCACCGACCCACTCCCCGCTGGCCAGCTTCGGCAGCCACTCCTTCTTCTTCGACTCCGAGGCGTAGGCGAGCAGGTAGTGCGCCACGATCCCGCTGTGTACGCTGACTCCCCACGCGCTGTCGCCGGCGCGCGCCTGCTCCTCGTACAGCACTGCTTCGTGCGCGAAGGTTCCCCCGCCCCCGCCGTACTCCTCGGGAACGGACACGCACAGCAGGCCGACCTCGCCCGCCTTGGTCCACAAGTCGCGGTCGACGTGCTTCTGCTCGGCCCACCGTTGCTGGTGCGGGACGAGCTCGCGCTGGCAGAAGTCGCGGGCGAGCTCGCGGAAGTCCTGCAGGTCGGCACTCCACTTGCTGGGCGGCAGCTGCAACGGCATCGGTGCTCCTTCGGACTCGGCCCCCGTCAGCCCCGCCGGTCCGCCCGGCGAGCTGGAAAACATTCCAATCAGAATGTAAGTTCTGTTCGGAATGTAGCGGGTGGCGCCGAGCCGAAGCAAGGAGGCACGGGTGAGGACACTCAACCACCACACCGCCGGACGCAGCGTGCCGCGCGGCCATCGCACCCAGGCGGAACGCAGCGAGCAGACCCGCACCGCGCTGCTGGACGCCACCGTGGAGTGCCTGGTCGAGCTCGGCTATTCCCGTACCTCGGTGCAGGAGATCTGCGCACGGGCGGGCGTGTCCAAGGGCGCACAACAGCACCACTTCAGCACCAAGGCCGAACTGATGGCCTCCGCGGTGGAACACCTGACCCACCGCATCGCCACCGAACTGGTCGTCTCCACCGACGCGCTGCGCCGCGACGATCCGGTGGACGCGGCCGTCGAGGTCATCCGCCGCGGGTTCTCCGGCCGGCTGGCCGCGGCGTTCATCGAGCTGTGGGTCGCCTCCCGCACCGACAAGGAGCTGGCGGAGGCCATGCTGCCGGTCGACCGGGCCCTGGGCCGGGCCACCCTGGAGACGTTCCGCGAGCTGATCGGCCGTGACGACTCGCCGTTGGTGGACAACCTGTACTGGATGACGGTCAACCTGATCCGCGGTCTGGCATTGGACGAGTCGCTCGGCGGGGATCCGGCCCGCCGCGAACGTCTGGTCGGCCAATGGAAGCAGATGGTGCGGGCAGCGCTGGCGGACTCCCCCGGGGCAGACCGCGACGGTGACCCGGCTCGGCCGTGATGCTGACCCCGCCGCGCGTACGGCTCACCCGTCGCCGGTGCGGGAAATCTCCTGCTCACCGGCCGGACGGTTGGCCACGGTGTCGTGCGTGAGTAGTGTCGAGGCGAGAGCTACTGCCCAGTAACCGGAGGGCCCGATGACGAGTACGGCGAAGGGCGTCGCCGACGGTGCGGCGACGAGCCCCGCAGGGGCGGAGCAGGATCCGGCACGGCCGATCGGCGGCGTGCCGGGTGCCCCGTCGATCGCCCGGGCGCGCACGCTGGCGGCCAGAGCCACCGGCGGCAACCACCCCGATTCCCCGCCGGTGACCATGACAGCGCCGTTCACCGGTCAGCCGATCGTCTCGTTGCCGCAGGCCACGGACGCCGAGGCCAGGGTCGCGTTCGACGTGGCGCGGAAGGCACAACGGGACTGGGCGGCCACGCCGGTCGCGGAACGGCAACGGTTCCTGGCCCGGCTGATGCGGTTGATCCTGGATCGGCAGGACGAAGCACTCGACCTCATCCAGGTCGAGTCGGGCAAGAGCCGGGTGGATGCCTACGACGAGGTGGCCGGGTCCGCGCTGGCCGCTTCGTACTACGCGCGCACCGCGGCCAAGCACCTGGGCGCGAAACGCCGGGCCGGGGTGTTCCCGCTGCTGACCAGGACGACCGAACGCCGCCATCCCCGCGGGGTCGTCGGGATCATCACGCCGTGGAACTACCCGCTGGTGCTGACCGCCATGGACGTCCTGCCCGCGCTGGCGGCGGGTAACGCGGTCGTGCACAAGCCGGACAACCAGACCGCACTGTCGGCGCTGTGGCTGCACGAGCTCGCCGAACAAGCAGGCCTCCCGGACGGGCTGTGGCAGGTGGTGCTCGGCCGGGGTTCGGTCATCGGCCAGGCGCTGATCGACGAATCGGACTACTTCGCGTTCACCGGCTCCACCGCGACCGGCAAGCAGCTGGCCGGCCAGGTGGCCCGGCGGCTGCGCGGGTTCTCCATGGAGCTCGGCGGCAAGAACCCGATGATCGTGCTGCCGGACGCGAAGGTCGACGCCGCGGCTGCCGGTGCGGTGACCGCGTGCTTCGCCAACGCGGGCCAGATCTGCGTCGGGGTGGAGCGGATCTACGTCCACGAGTCGATCCACGACGACTTCGTCCGAGCCTTCGTGGCCAAGACCGCGGCACTGCGGCTGGGCGCGTCGTTGGACTACGCCGCCGACGTCGGCTCGCTGACCTCGGCCGCCCAGCTGGCCACCACCAGCGACCACGTCGAGGACGCGCGCAGGAAAGGCGCCGAGGTGCTGACCGGTGGCAGGCCGCGGCCGGACATCGGCCCGTTGTTCTACGAGCCGACCATCCTGGCCAACGTCACCCCCGGCATGAAGGTGTTCGCCGAGGAGACGTTCGGGCCGGTCGTCTCGGTCTACTCGTATTCCGACCTGGACGATGCGATCGCGCGCGCGAACGACACCGAGTACGGCCTCAATGCCAGCGTCTGGACCGGCAACCCCCGGCTCGGCCGCGAGGTCGCCGCGCGCATCCAGGCGGGAACGGTGAACGTCAACGAGGGCTTCGCCGCCAGCTTCGGTTCGATCGACGCGCCGATGGGCGGGTTCGGCGACTCCGGCGTCGGCCGACGCAACGGCGCGGAAGGCATCCGGCGGTTCACCGAGGTGCAGACGATCGCCGTCCAGCGCGGGTTGAGGCTCCGGCCGGTTCGTGGCAAGGCTGTGCGATGGTGGGCAGCGTTGCTCAACCGCGGTGTCAAGGTGCTGCACCGGCTGCCTCGATAGCCGGCATGTGCCGCCGTCTGTGCGGAGGCGTGCGCACCGCGGGCTGACCGCCGCGAGCCGGTTCGGCCGCCCAGCCCGCGCGCCGACGACGGCTCCGCGACCAAGGCGGCTGCCGACATACCCGCGCTGCCAACGACACCACCACGGCAGAAGCAGCGGCACACCCGGCACGCCGCCAACGACACCACCCGCCACCGCGGAGAGGGCCAGATCGCTCGGCGCGTCACCGCCAGCATCGTCGACCGACCGAGACGCGGCACGCCCCGCACGTCGCCGGCACACCGTCGCAGCCGAGGCGGCTGGCACCCCGAACGTCGTTCACGGCCGAAACCAGCCCCCCGGCCCTCGGCCGGGCGGGCCCGGCCTACTGGGGCGCGCCGTGCCGCGGCCGCTGGAGCAGGCCACGCTCGTAAGCCAGCCTGACCGCCTCCGTCCGGCGACGGGCGCCCAGCTTGGCCATCGCACGGGACAGGTGCACGCTGACCGTCTTCTCGCTGATGAACAGCGCCTCGCCGATCTGCTTGTTGGTGCGTCCGAGAGCGACCTGCTCGAGCACGGCACGCTCGCGCGCGGTCAGCGGATCCTCGGGCACGCGAGCCGGCGCCTGCGCGACCGCCTCGCCGTCCAGCGACACGCGCGCCCGCCGGGCAAGTCCCTCGATCGCCTCCAGCAGCGGCCGCGCCTTCAACGTGCGGGCCGTCTCGTGCGCCTGGCGCAGCTCCTTCTCCGCCTGCCGGGCATCGCCGCCGGTCAGCAGCGCCTCCGCCAGCCGCCAGCGGCAGCTGGCCTGCTGATACACCGCGCCGTAGCCGAACGCCTCGACCGCCTTGGCCCACAGCTTCGGGTCCGTCCTGCCGAGCAGCCTGCTGCGCTCGGCCTCCGCGCGGGCCAGCCACGCCACCGCTTCCGGGCCGAGCGTGTTGCCGCGCGGGACCCCGTTCTGTGCCGCCTCGGCCACCCGCTTGAACATCTCCTCGCCCTCGGCGACCGCCGCTGCGACCGTGTCGGCGTCGGAGATCAGGCGAGCCGCCTCGGCACGATCCGCCGCCGCGGCCAGGCCGAGCGCGCCGATCCTGATCCCGGCGAGCACCAGCAGCGGCAGCTGCCTGATCCACTCGAAGGCTTCCCGCACGCGCTCCAGCGCCTTCTCCGGCTCGCCCTTCCACATGGCCAGCGCTGCGCCGGCGGCCGCGGCCGCCACCGCCAGCTGGCCGTCCACCTGCCACTGGGCCCGCAGGTCCTCCACCTGCCGCTCCGCCTCGGCGAAATCGCCCTTGGCCACCGCGACCAGCGCCGTGGTGGCCCGCATTCGTGCCGCGCCGATCGACGGCGGACCGGAGAACCGGGCCACCTCGGCGGCCACTTCGTCCCACCGGCCGAGCGTGTACATCACCTGCAGGCGGTGCGCATGCAGTTCGAGCCCGGAATCGCTCCAGGTCAGGCCGGTTTCGGTGGCGCGGGCCGCCCCCGCGGTGTACTCGGCCAGCGCCTCGTCCAGCTCGCCCTTGTCGTAGTAGCTGAGCGCCAGGTAGAACCGTGCGCGCAGCTCCACCCCGAGCGCCCCGGCCCGCTCGGCGATGCGCAGCGCTTCCCGCAGGCGCTCGCGCGAACCCGCGGTGTCGCCTTTGCCTTCGATCAACACGGCCAAGGCGACCAGCGCATCCGCTTCGGCGGCCACCGCACCGACGGCCTTCGCATCGGCGATCGCGTTGCGCGCGCTGGCCAACGCCAGCTCCTTGTCGCCCAGCGAGCGCTGGATCGCCGACCGCGTCACCTGCACCCATGCCTTGGTTTCGCTCGGCTCGTCGTCGGCCACCAGCCGCCACGCCTTCTCGATGACGTCCGGGGCCTCCCAGACGGTGCCGTCGTTGCTGTACAGCGCCTGCGCCAGGCGCCGGTAGATGCGCGCCCGCCGCCGGTGGTCGGACACCTCGATGCGCCCGGACTCCAGCGCCCGCACCATCGACCGCGCGTAGGAGATCGCCCGCTCCACCTCACCGGACCGGCCGGCCAACACCGCCGCCATGTCCAGCAGCCGCAGCTCGTCGACGCCGTCCGGCCGCTTGTCCGGCGGAACCGAGTCCCACAGCCGCAGGGCCAGCTCGACACTGCGCAACGCCGACGCCGGCGCGCCACGGGCCTCGGCCTCGTCGGCGGCCGCCACGGACGCGGACAGCGCCGTCGGCAGGTCGTTGCTTTCCAGGCTGTGGTACGCCAGCAGCCGGTACTTCGCCGGATTCCCCTGCTGCACCTTCTGCACCAACCGCTGCGCATACGCGGCATGCGTCCGGATGCGCTCGCCCGGGAGCAGGTCCTCGTACACCGCTTCGCGCAGCAGGGCATGCCGGAATGCGTAGTGGTTGTCGTCGTCGACCACGAGGATGTTGTGCTGCACCGCTTCCCGCAGGGCCGCGTCGAGCTCGTCGTCGCTCAGACCGGTCACCTCGGCCAACGCCTGGTGACGCGCGCCGCGCTCGGCGACGGACAGGATTCGCACCACCTGCTGGGCCCGCTGCGACAACCGCTCGACACGGGACAGGAGCACATCGGCCAGCGCTGCCGGAACCCCCTCGCATTCCAGGCACGACGCGGTCAGCTCCTCCATGAAGAACGGGTTGCCTTCGGCCCGCTCCACGATGCCCGCCGCCACCTCGTCGGTCAGCGGCTGCTCGGCCAGCTGGTGCACGAACTGCAGGGCGTCCGCGTCCTCCAACGGGGCCAGATCGACGCGCTGCACCGCGGGCAGCCGGGCGAACTCGGCGGTCAGCCGCCGCAGCGGATGCCTGCGGTGCACGTCGTCGGCGCGATAGCTGGCCACGATCAGCAGCCGCTGCTCGCGCAGCCGGGGCAGCAAGAACGACAGCAGGTCCCTGGTCGAGCTGTCCGCCCAGTGCAAGTC
This sequence comes from Thermocrispum sp., assembly GCF_002919275.1. Taxonomy (NCBI): domain Bacteria; kingdom Bacillati; phylum Actinomycetota; class Actinomycetes; order Pseudonocardiales; family Pseudonocardiaceae; genus Thermocrispum; species Thermocrispum sp. The sequence continues at coordinate 11,868 of NZ_PKFA01000006.1, forward strand.
CTCGATCACCAGCACCACGGGGCGTTCCCTGGACAGCTCACCCAGCGCGCCGAGCACGGCCTCGAACAGTTGCAACTGGCCGAGGTCTTGCGCGGAGAACAGGCCACGCCGCATCTCGTGCTCGACCGCACCCTTGCCGCCGTCGTCCTGCTGGGGCAGCAACCGGCGCAGCGCCGGATACGCCTGCACCACCGCGCGCACCGCCGGATCGTCGGACCTCGCCAACGGCAGAAGGGCGTCTGCGAACGGCAGGTACGGCAGGCTGTCCTCGGCGATGTCGATACACCCGCCGGACAGCACCAGCGCACCGCGCTGCTCGGCGTGCTCCCGCAGTTCACCGATCAACCGGGTCTTGCCGACCCCGGCGTCCCCGGCCAGCAGCACGCAGCCCGCCGCACCACTGTCGGCGCGATCGAGCGCAGCACGCAGCAACGCAAGCTCTGCACGGCGGCCGACGAGCGGCACGCCTGGTCCCAATCGCGGCATCGTCCTCCTCGTCACCGCCGGTCTCGTCCACATTGTCCCCGATGCCACCGACAATCCACGGCCCTTTTTCCTGCCGCCACCGTCACCGCCCGCTCGAGGCGGCACCTGGGCTGTGCCGCCCTCCCGGCGGCGATCCCCGCACCACGGCCCCTGCCGAAGTGGTCACGAATCGCCGGAGAGTGTCGAAGCACGGGGATGCACCCACCATCCGTGTACACTCTCCGCAGTCACTCTGGACACAGAGTGGTACCGTGCGTGCTGCTCGGTTTCGTCACGACGGCGTCCCTCCCCAGCTCCCCCACCGTCGTGGCCCAGGTGGCGGCGAAGTCCGGGGCCGCCCCCGACCGGCCTCGGACTTCGCTCCCGCCCGTGGCCGCTGGCGGACCCCGTCCCGGCTGCCATGCATCCGGACGCACGGCAACCGTCCTTGCCCGGGTGTTTCCGCGCCCGAAGAGGCGCCCTCAGCGCAGCACGCGCACCAGGCCTTCCTGCACCACCGTGGCGATCAGCCGGCCGTCGTGGGAGAAGAACCGGCCGGTGGCCAGCCCACGCGCACCGGACGCGGTGGGCGACTCGGTGTCGTAGAGGAACCACTCGTCGGCACGGAACGGCCGGTGGAACCACAGCGCGTGGTCCAGGCTGGCGCCCAGCACGCGGTCCATCCCCCAGTACACCCCGTGCTTGGCAAGCACCGAGTCCAGCAGCGTCATGTCCGAGGCGTAGGTCAGCACGCAGACATGCAGCAGCTGATCGTCCGGCAGCGTGCCGTCGGCGCGCATCCACACCTGGTTGCGGTGGGGGTGCGCGCCGCTGGACCGGGTCACCCACGGCGGGTCGTGCACGTAGCGCAGGTCCAACGGCCTGCGGCGGGCGAACCAACCCAGCTCGTCGGAGTAGTCGGCCAGCCGCTCGGGCAGCGTCGGCAGCGATTCCGGGTCGGGCACGTCCGGCATCGGCGTGGTGTGCTCCACGCCGTCCTCGACGATCTGGAACGACGCGGACAGCGCGAAGATCGCTTTGCCGTGCTGCACGGCGACGACCCGGCGAGTGGTGAACGAGCGGCCGTCCCGGATGCGATCCACCTGGTAGATGATCGGGGCCTTGCTGTCGCCTGCCCGGATGAAGTACGCGTGCAGCGAATGCACGAACCGATCCGCGGGCACGGTCCGCCCGGCGGCGACCAGCGCCTGTCCCGCGACCTGCCCGCCGAACACGCGGAGATTCTGCGGCTGCGGCGGGGAGAACCCGCGGAAGATGTTGTCGTCGATGCGCTCCAGGTCGAGCAGGGTGACGAGCTCGTCCAGGACCGATCGCCCGTCCGGTGCTTGCGCGGTCATGCCGAACCTTAACCCGTGACACGGGCCGCCGACGGCGGGCGGCGCGCCGGCGCCCCGGTCACTGTCGTCCCGTCAGGAGAGATCGTCTTCCTCGCCCAGCCGGTGCACCCGGATGAGGTTGGTCGACCCGACCGTGCCCGGAGGCGAGCCCGCGACCACCACGACCAGGTCGCCGCGCTGGTAGCGGTCCATCTGCAGCATCGCGGTGTCCACCTGGCGGACCATGGCGTCGGTCGAGTTCACCGCGGGCACCAGATGGGCCGTGGTGCCCCAGGTGAGCGCCAGCTGACGCCGCACGCTGTCCACCGGGGTGAACGCCAGCAGCGGCAACCGGGTGTGCAGCCTGGCAAGGCGCCGCACCGTGTCACCGGACTGAGTGAAGGCCACCAGCGCCTTGGCGTTGAGCCGCTCGCCGATGTCGCGGGCCGCGTAGGAAATGACCCCCCGCTTGGTGCGCGGCACGTGGCTCAGCGGCGGCACGGCCGTCGACTGCGACTCGACCGCGGTGATGATGCGGCTCATCGTCTGCACCGCCTCGACCGGGTACCGGCCCACCGACGTCTCCCCGGACAACATCACCGCGTCCGCCCCGTCCAGCACCGCGTTGGCGACGTCGGAGGCCTCGGCGCGGGTCGGCCGGGAGTTGTTGATCATCGAGTCGAGCATCTGGGTCGCCACGATGACCGGCTTGGCGTTCTCCCTGGCGATCTGGATGGCCCGCTTCTGCACCAGCGGCACTTCCTCCAGCGGCAGCTCCACGCCCAGGTCGCCGCGGGCGACCATGATGCCGTCGAAGGCCAGCACGATCGCCTCGAGGTTGGCCACCGCCTCCGGCTTCTCCAGCTTGGCGATCACCGGGATGCGGTCCAGCCCGGTGCGGTCCATCACCTGGTGCACCAGGTCGATGTCGGCGGGCGAGCGCACGAACGACAGCGCGATGAAGTCGACGCCCAGCCGCATCGCGAACTCGAGGTCCTCGACGTCCTTCTCGGACAACGCGGGCACCGACACGTCCATGTTCGGCAGCGAGACGCCCTTGTTGTTGCTGACCTCGCCGCCTTCGATCACCTCGCAGACCACGTCCGGCCCGTCGACCTCGCGCACCACGAGCGAGACCTTGCCGTCGTCGACCAGCAGCCGGTCGCCCGGCTTGGCGTCGTCGGCGAGCCCCTTGTAGGTGGTGGACACCCTGTCGTGGGTGCCGGGAACGTCCTCGACGGTGATGCGGACCACGTCGTGCTTACGCCACTGCACCGGCCCTGCGGCGAACGTGCCGAGACGGATCTTCGGCCCCTGCAGGTCGGCCAGGATGCCCACGGGACGGCCGATCTCGTCCGCGGCCGCCCGGATCATGTCGTAAGTCTGCTTGTGGTCGCTGTGCGTTCCGTGACTGAAGTTCAGCCTCGCCACGTTCATGCCCGCGGCGAGCAGGTCACGCACCTTCTCCGGGCTCGCGGTGGCCGGTCCCATGGTGCACACGATCTTCGCGCGTCGACTCACAGGGAGTCAGCCTAGCCTGCCCGGGTCCTGCACTGAACCGATACCGATGAACCCTGCCTGGAAGTAACGCACTCGATACCCGTTTGCCCGGATCGATTCATCACCCGGACACCAGCGGGCACCGGCAGCAACGGGACCTGCTCGACCACGTCCCACGGTCGTCACCCGGACACCAGCGGGCACAGGTGCAGCCCTGCTTCGTTGCCGTGGCGGGCGCTGACCGTTCCGGCAGGCCGGACGATCGATCCACGCGTGGCCACCCGGCCTAGCCCTGGGCAGCGGCCGGGCGGTCCGCCGGTGCTCCGCCCGGCGGCCGGCGCCCGGCGACAGCTGACGCCGCGCCGCGGTCAGTCCACCACCAACGGCACGACCGGCGCTTCCCGCTCGCTGAGCGGAATCTGGTACCGCTGCGTCAGGTACGACGCGATGTCGTGGAACAGCGGTGCCGCCGAAGCCCCCTGCGGCAACGTGGTGTCCGGCGCGTCCAGCATGATGCCCACGACGAAGCGCGGCTCGTCGGCCGGGACGATGCCGGCGAACGTGATGTTGTACTTCGTCTGCGAATAGGCGCCGGTGGCCGGGTCGACCTGCTGGCCCGTCCCGGTCTTGCCGGAGATCTGGTAACCGGCCAGCGCCGCCTGGGGCGCGGTCCCCGTGTTCTGCCCCTCACCCTTCTGCGTCGTCGCCCGCAGCATGCGCAGCACGGTGTCCGCCGTCCGCTTGCTCACCACGCGGACCTTGTCCGGCGGCGGCTCGGGAACGCGGGTGCCGTCCGGCCTGATCGTGGCCCGCACGATCCGTGGCTCGACCCGCACCCCGCCGTTGGCGATGGCCTGGTACATCCCGGCCATCTGCACCACGGTCACCGACAGCCCCTGGCCGATCGGCAGGTTGCCGAACGTGGAGCCGGACCATTGGCTGCGCGGTGGAACCCTGCCCGGGCTCTCCCCCGGCAGCCCGATTCCGGTGCGCTTGCCGAGGCCGAACCGCCTGGCGATCTCCAGCCAGCGTTCCTCCCCCACCTGCCGCGCCAGCATCAGCGTGCCCACGTTGGACGACTTCGCGAAGATGCCGGTGGTGGTGAACCCCTGCGTCGGGTGCGGCCACGCGTCGCGCACCACGCGGTCGGCGACCTGGATCTGCCCGGGCACCTGGTGCACGGACTTCGGGGTGGTGATGCCGTACTCGATGGCGGCCGCCGCGGTGACCACCTTGTTGACCGAGCCCGGCTCGAACGGCGTGGTCACCGCCCGGTTGTTCAGTTCCTCCTCGGTCGCGGCGCTGAGGTTGTCCGGGTCGAAGGTCTTGTCGTTGGCCAGCGCGTAGACCTCGCCGGTCTTGGCGTCCATGATCACCGCGGAGCCGCCCTTGGCCCTGCTCTGCTCGACGTAGTCCCGCAGGCGCCGCTGCAGGTCGTACTGCAGGTCGCTGTCCAGCGTCAGCTCCAGGTCCGACCCGGGGACGGCAGGCTGGATGTCGCGCTCGGTGCCCGGGATGACGACGTTGTCACCCTCTCCGGTGTCCACCAGCCTGCGCCCCGGCTTCCCCGCCAGGTCGTTGTCCCGCGCGCTCTCCAGCCCGATCAGCCCGTGCAGGTTGTGCTTGGACACGTCGGGGTCGTCCATGCGCCAGTTGGCGTAGCCGACGACGTTCGACGCCAGCTCGCCACCCGGGTACTCGCGCAAGGCACGTTCCTCGGCGGCGATCTCCGGGTAGCGCGACGTGATCTGCTCCGCCACCGACGGCTCGACGTTGTCCACCAGGAACGTGAACGGCGCGTCCTTGTGGAACCGCTTGAGCAGCTCCTGCTTGGTGGTCTTGCCGGGCAGCATGGCCGCCATGTACTCGGCGATCTCGTCCACCCGGTCGGCGTAGGTCTGCTCGTTCTTCGTCCTGCCGGCGACTTCGGCCCAGGTCTTGCGCATCTGCCGCAGGTTGACCTGGAGCGTGTAGGTCTTGACGCTGAACGCCAGCTCGGTGCCGTTGCGGTCCAGGATCGCGCCGCGCTGCGCCGGGATCTCGATCACCGTGGCACGCTGCCGCTCGGCCCGCGCGGACAACGCCTCGGCCTGGAACGCCTGCACGTAGATCAGCTTCACCGAGGCGACGAACAAGACCAGCACCAGCACCACGCACGCGCTGCCGTACCGGTTGCCGGGCAGCGCCCGCAGCATGTTGCCCGCGCGCGTGCGCAAGCTTGCCTTGGTGCGCTTCTTCCGCCGGGACGCACTGCCCCTCCGGCTCGATGCCTGCCGACCGTCGACCACGCTCAGCCTCCTGCCGATCGGGTGGAGGTGCGGCGGTCGCCGTCTTCCGCGGTGCGCTGGTCGCTCTCCGACCGTTGCGTGCGGCTGCGATCACCGCCCCCGCGCCTGCCGGAATCGTCGTCGCTCCGGCTGCTCGTGCGCTGCGTCCGCGTGTCGTCGCCCTGATCGGACCGCGCGTTCTGCCGGCTGTCGCCACGCCGCTCGTCCCGCGTCCCGCCCGACGACCGCTCGCGCTCGTCCGCGCGGTCACCGCCACTGCTGGACTGGGTGCGCGCGGGCGGCTTCTGCGGCTGGGCCGGCGTCGGCTCGCCGATCAGCTTCTTCCGCCCCATCGGCGTGACCAGGATGCGTGCCGGGTCGCCGGAGGGGACCATGCCGAGCTCGCGGGCCTTGCGATCCAGCGCCGCCACCGTCTGCTCACGGGACACCTCGCGCTGCAGCCGCTCCGCCTTCTCCGACAGCGCCGCCGTCTCCGCCCGCACCCGGTCCAGCCGGTAGGAATCGGCGATGGCCTGCGTGGTCAGCCACAGCGTCAGCCCGACACCCGCCGCCAGCAGCGACATCATCAGCAGCACGAACGAGGCGCGCGACTTCGGCAGCCGCAGCCGCACCGGGCTGAGCAGGCCGGCGGGGGCTTGCGCCTGCCCACCGGCGTGCTCGATCGAGGCCGTGCGCTGCGCGCGCCGGGCGTAGGCCTTCTCGGCGGCCGTCGTGCGGCCGCTCCGGTTGCGCCGAGCAGGTAGCTCTCGCGTGCGGGACGCGCTCCGGCGCGTGGTCCGCGCGGACTTCGTGCTCCGGCGCTTCGTTCCGGTCGTCACCATCGTCATGCCGCGTTCCCCCCGTTCGCAATCCGCTCGGCGGCGCGCAACTTCACGGACTTCGCCCGCGGATTGCGCCGCGCCTCCTGCTCCGATGCCTGTTCCGCTCCCCTGGTGAGCAGCCGCAGTTCGGGGCCGTGCCCGGCCAGTTCCACCGGCAGCCCCTGCGGCGTGCGCGACCTGGCCCGCTCGGCCAGCGCCCGTTTCACCATCCGGTCCTCCAGCGAGTGGTACGACTCCACGACGATCCGACCGCCCACCGCCAGCGCGTCCAGCGCCGCGGGCAGCGCCGCGCGGAGCGCGTCCAGCTCACCGTTGACCTCGATGCGCAAGGCCTGGAAGGTCCGCTTCGCGGGATGACCGCCGGTGCGCCTGGCCGCTGCCGGGACGGCGTCGTAGATCACCTCGACCAGACGTGCGCTGGTGCGGAACGGTTCACGTTCCCGTTCAGCAACCACCGCTCGGGCGATCCGATGCGCGAACCGTTCCTCTCCGTAGTCACGCAGCACCCGGGTCAGTTCACCGACCGAGTAGGTGTTGACCACTTCCGCGGCCGTGACCGGCGAACCGGGGTCCATGCGCATGTCCAGCGGCACGTCGGCGGAATAGGCGAAGCCGCGCTCGGGCACGTCCAGCTGCATCGAGGACACCCCGAGGTCGAACAGCACCCCGTCGACCCTCGGTACTCCCAGATCGGCGAGCACGTCGGGAAGCCGGTCGTAGACGGCATGCACCAGGTGCACCCGGCCGCCGTGCGGGGCCAGCCGTTCGCGCGAGCGGGCCAGCGCCTCGGGGTCGCGGTCCAGCCCGATCAACCGCAGCGCCGGGTGCCTGCGCAGCAACGCGTCGGCGTGCCCGCCGAGGCCGACCGTGGCGTCGACCAGCACCGCCTCCCGGTCGTCGAGTGCGGGAGCGAACAGCTCCAGGACCCGGTCCAGCATCACCGGTTCGTGCATCCCGCGCCCCCTGTGTCCCCCGTGCGACTGTCCCCCGTGCGCCGGGATGCGGTCAGGTCTCCGCCCGCTGCCCGCGACCTGATGCCGGGGAAGGTGCACCAGGGCACGTGCGGACAGAGGCCTGACCACATCCCGTTCCTGCCTTTCGCTCACCGTGTGCCGCTCGGGTGGGCCGGCACAGCACGGCTAGAAGACCCCCGGCAAGACCTCCTCCTGTGCCTTCGCGTAGCTGTCCTCGTGTTCCTCCAGGTAGTCGTGCCACGCCTGGGCGTCCCAGATCTCCAGCCGGGTGATCGCCCCGATCACCACACACTCCTTGGTCAGCCCGGCGTACCGGCGCAGTTCCGGGGCGATGGCGATGCGCCCCTGGGCGTCCGGGCGCTGCTCGTCGGTCCCGGCGAACAAGTACCGCTGGTAGGCCCGTACCGCCTCGTTGGTGAACGGCGCTTCGGCCACCTTGCGCGCCAGCTTCTCGAATTCCGCGCGAGGGAAGACGTAGAGGCAGTGGTCTTGCCCCTTCGTCACCATCAGCCCTCCAGCCAGCGCGTCCCGGTACTTCTTGGGCAGGGTCAACCGCCCCTTGTCGTCGAGCTTCGGTGTGTGGGTGCCCAGAAACATGGCTCCCACCTCCCGAGGAGGGCCCGCTGCCTCCCTACGGACCCGACCACGGAGCTCCCTTTCGCCCCACTTGCCACCACCGTACCCCACTTCTCCCCACAGTCAACGCGGTTTGACCGGATTCGTTGCCGGGTGTCGCGCCGTTTGCGCAGGTCAACAGGGAGATCGCGGTGGTGGGGCGTGGTGGGGGAACTTCGCCGCGCCCCTCCGCCCTCCCCCCGGCGGGTCACGTGCTTCGCCTCCCGGACGCGGCACCTGTGGCGGCTGCCGGGGCCGATACCGGCACGGAGTGGGGAGAAGTGGGGAACGGCGGGTTCGGCGCGCGCCGGTGCACAGAACTTTCACACCGTTGCTGAGAACATGTGATTCGGCTTCGGCCGCAGCCACCGTGTGGTGCTCGCGCACGCGCTATCGTGGAAAAACCTGCTATCCGGGAGGCCGAGTGACGTCCAGGATCCACCACACGTCGGCGGTCGGTGGACACGATCTGTCCTATCCGACGACGGACACGGATTTTTCCGCGAACGGCGCGCGTGGCGCGCATTCCGACCACCCGGGCTCGGCGGCACTGTCCGAACTGCACGCCACCATGTCGGCGATCGCGGCGAACATCGAGCGGGTGCTGGTGGGCAAGCCGGAGGTCGTCCGGGTGGCGCTGGTGACGCTGCTGGCCGAGGGACACTTGCTGGTCGAGGACGTTCCCGGCGTCGGCAAGACGTCGCTGGCCAAGGCACTCGCCCGCAGCATCGACTGCTCGGTCAGCCGGATCCAGTTCACCCCGGACCTGCTGCCCAGCGACATCACCGGGGTGTCCATCTACAACCGGCAGAACGGCGGTTTCGAGTTCCGGCCGGGGCCGGTGTTCGCCAACATCGTGGTCGGCGACGAAATCAACCGCGCGTCGCCGAAAACGCAGTCGGCGCTGCTGGAGTGCATGGAGGAGCGCCAGGTCACCGTGGACCGCACCACCTACCAGCTGGAGCGGCCGTTCATGGTGATCGCCACCCAGAACCCGATCGAGATGGAGGGCACCTACGCGCTGCCGGAGGCGCAGCGCGACCGGTTCACCGCCCGGGTCTCCATCGGCTACCCCGACCCGGCGGCCGAGCTGGCCATGGTCGACGAGCACGCCGGCCACGATCCGCTGGCCGAGCTGCAACCGGTGTCCGATGCCGAGACGGTCCGGCGGATGATCGAGCTGGTGCGCTCCGTGCACCTGTCCCGTGAACTGCGCAAGTACGCGGTCGACCTGGTGACCGCGACCAGGTCGTCGAACGAGGTACGGCTCGGCGCCTCGCCCCGCGCCACGCTGCAGCTGATCCGCACGGCGCGTGCCCAGGCGGCACTGTCCGGCCGCGAATACGTGATTCCGGACGACGTGCACGCGGTGGCCATCCCGGTCCTGACGCACCGGCTGGTGCTGACCACGGAGGCGCATGCCGCGCGCCGGTCCGCTGCGGACATCGTGCGCATGGTGTTGCAGCGAGTCCCGGTGCCGCGTGCCCTGCAGCACTAGGAGGGCGTCGTGCTGTCCGGCCTGACGACCCGCGGCAGATGCTTGCTGGCCGCCGGGATCGCGGCCGCACTCTGCGCCTGGGTGCTCAACGAACGCGACCTGCTGCGGGTCGCCGTGTTCGTCATCGCCCTGCCCTTGCTGGTGGTCGTCTTCCTCTCGGCCTCGCGGGTGCGTATCGGCGCGACGCGGACGTTGACCCCGCACCGGGTGCCTGCCGGCGACGAGGTCGACGTGCGGCTCGACCTGTGGCGGACCGGTGTGCTGCCGGCCGGCGAAGTGCTGCTGGAGGACCGGGTGGCCTACTCGCTCGGTACCCGGCCACGGTTCATCGTGGAGCGGCTGCCGCAGCACCACCGCGTCCCGCTGCACTACACCATGCGGCCGGCGCTTCGTGGTTTCCATCAGATCGGCCCGCTGCGCGCCAAGGTGACCGACCCGTTCGGCATCTGCGAGTTCGAGCGCGAGCTGGTCAAGCCGTCCCGGCTGATGGTGGTACCGCGCACCGAGCCGCTCACCGGGATGCTGTCCGGGTCCGGGGTCGGCGCCGGCGACGAGGGTGCCGCGCGCCGGGGTACCGGGCCGGGCGAACCGGACGCGGTGGTGCGGCAGTACCGGCAGGGTGACGACCTGCGCATGGTGCACTGGCCCTCCACGGCGCGCCGGGACGAGCTGATGGTGCGGCTGGAGCAGCAGCCGGGGCACGGCGGGACCACGGTGTTGCTCGACCGCCGCGCCGCGGCGCACCACGGCACCGGACCGGGCGCGAGCATCGAGTGGGCGATCTCGTTCGCCGCCAGCGTGTGCCTTCACCTGCGCCGTGCGGGCCATCGAGTGCGGCTGGTCACCGAGCACGGACAGCTGCTGGCGGACATCCCTGCCGACAGTGGCGCCGCCTACGACGACCTGGCCCTGGACGCGCTGGCGATGGTGCAACCGGGACACCAGCGGGACATCACCCTGGGTGGGGACCCGGCGGCCGGGCAGGAACTGGTCGCGGTGCTCGGCAGCGTCAGCAACCAGGCCATCAACGAGCTCAGCCGGTTCCGCCCGCGCGGCATCCGCAGCATGGCGGTCCTGCTGGACACCGCGGCGTGGTCGGCTGGGGTGTCCGCCTCCGCCGAACGAGCCGGGGCGGCGCGCGAGTCGGCGCGGCTGCTGGAGGCCGCCGGCTGGGGCGTGGTCGTCGCCGACCCGGCGGCCTCCTGGCAGCAGGTGTGGTCCCGGTTGTGCCGGGCCAGCATGCGTCGGCCGACGGAAGCGGGGTACGGATCGCGATGACCACCTACGCTCCCCCGCCGGCCAGGCCGTCCGGCCCGCCGCCCCCACGCGACACCCGCCCGCCGTCGCGCGAGCCGACGCACAGCCTGCCCGGGCACGCGGCGTGGACCGGCTCGATCGTCGCCCCGGTGGCCGCCGGGGCGGCCACGTTGTGCGCGGCCACCGCGCTGACCGGGGTGATCCGTGGCGCGGAGTGGTTCGGCCACGCGATGGTGGCGGTGGTGCTGGTCGGCTGCACCGGCTTGGCCATGCGCTCGATCCGCGCGCCGGCGCTCGCGGTGTCCTTCGCCCAGCTGGTGGCGCTGCTGTTGCTGATCACCGGGCTGTACACCAGCCACGGCATCCTGGGCATCATCCCCGGCCGCAGCGCCTTCGCCGACCTCAACCGGGTGCTCACCGACGCCGGCGAGCTGATCAGGGAAAGCGCGCCGCCGGTGCACGGGACGGTCGGCATCCTGTGTCTGGTCACCATCGGCATCGGGCTGGTGGCCGTGGTGGTGGAGGCGCTCGCGGTGTCGCTGGCCGCTCCCGCGGCCGCGGGCCTGGTGCTGCTGTGCCTGTACGCGGTGCCGGCGTCGCTGGCCGACGAGATGCTGCCCTGGTGGTCGTTCGTGCTGGGCGCGGCCGCCTTCGCGGTGCTCATCGCGGTGGAAGGCAACCATCGGCACCGGCAGTGGCGGGGCCGCGGCACCACCCAGCAGCGATCCGCGGCCAGGTCGGCGCTGCCCGCCGCCGTGGTCGCGGCGGCGCTCTCGCTCGGACTGCTCGCCGGCGCCACCCTGACCGGGATCGGCACCGTCGGACAGCTGCCGTTCATGCACGGCGGCGGGTCCAGCTCCTACTCCGGCGGGCTCGGCCTGCGCCCGATGACCGAGCTGCAGGGCCTGCTCACCGACCAGGGCAGCACGGAGATCTTCCGGGTGGAGGGCCTGGGTGACGACGAACGCCTGATGCGCGCGTTCACGCTGGACACCTACGAGCCGAACCTCGGCTGGAAACTGCACGACGGCGAGATGCCGCACGGCGTGCCCGCCAACGCACCACTGCCCAGGGCGCCCGGTGATTCCGCCAAGACACTCCGCACGGTGCACATCAACCCGGTGAACTGGCGCGACGTGTGGCTGCCGATCATCGGGCATCCGCGCCGGATCACCGGAATCGGCGACCAATGGATCTACGACGAGATCAGCGGCGCGGTCTACGCCGAGCGGGCGCAGCGCCCCAAGCCGTACGTGCTGATGACGTCGCTGCATCAACCGACGGCCGAGGAGCTGCGGACCGCGCAGCTGGCAGCGGACGAGGTCGCACCGATCTACACCGAGCTGCCCGAGCTGGACCCGCGGGTGCGGGATCTGACCAGGCGGCTGGTGGCGGGCAAGTACCGGCCGTTCGACAAGGCCAAGGCGATCTGGAGCTACTTCATCGAGTCCGGTGAGTTCACCTACGACGTGCAGACCGACGACGCCACCGGATCCGATGCGCTGACGCATTTCCTGCTGGTCGGCAAGCGGGGCTTCTGCGCCCAGTTCGCCTCCGCGATGGCGGTGATGGTGCGCAGCGAAGGCATCCCGGCACGGGTGGCGGTCGGCTTCACCCCCGGCACCAAGCAGGGGTCCTACCGCTCGATCACCACGCGGGACGCGCACGCCTGGGTCGAGGTGTACCTGGGCAAGGAGTTCGGCTGGGTGGTGTTCGACCCGACCCCGCTGGCGGGCGGCCGGGGCATCACGCCGGAGTACCTGCAGCAGCAGACGTCGTCCAGCAGCTCGAACGTCGATCCGACCACCGAGCCGTCGCCGGAGCCGAGCGCCGCGCCGACGTCCGCCCCGCTGCCGGAGGACGAACAGCCCGACCAGCCGGACACCGTGCAGGACCAGCAGGTCGGCCTGGCCACGGCTCCGGGCTGGGCCCGCTGGTCGACCGTGGTCGTGGTGCTGCTGGCCGCGGCGGCGACCGGGCTGGGAGTGATGGTGGCGCGGCGGACGAGCCAGCTGCGCAAGGAGATCACCCGGCGGGAGCTGGACGAGGCGGACCAGCGGTTGTCCGCAGTGGGCCGCTGGCTGCCGCTGGCCGCGGCCGGGGGCTGGCTGGTGTCGCTGGGCTTGCTCGGCTGGATCGTGTCGTGGTGGCTGGCGCTGCTGCTGATGCTGGTGGCCGGGGTGGCGAGCGCACCGCTGGTGTGGCGGACGGTGAGCCGCAACCGCAGGCTGCACGAGCTCACGGTGAACCGTGCGCAGGCGCCGCATGCCGCCTGGCGCGAACTGCTGGACGAGTGCGCCGACCGGGGATACCCGGTCGGCCGTGCCGAGACGGTGCGGGAGACGGCTCGGAAGCTGGCGGACCGGTTCAACCTCGACACCGAGGGGCGGGCTCACCTCCGCGTGGTGGTCAGCACGCTGGAGCGCTCGTGGTACGGCCCGCAACCGGAGGTGGATGCCGAGTTCGTGGCGGCATTCGAAGGCTTGCGGGAAGCGATTCACCGGAATGCGCCGTTGGCGCTGAAGGACCGGATCATGCCCGGCTCGGTGGTCAAACGCTGACCTGCTCGCGATGCTCGACGACGGCGAGCCGCGGCAGGTCGTCCACCGTCGACGGCCGCCGGAAGGCGCACCACGACGCCGACTTCGAGCCGAAGGGGCCGAACCGAACGGGTGGGGCTGCGCCGGTCGCGTGCGCTCGGGAAAGCGGACAGCGAGAGCGGTTCCGCACCGGCCGGGGCACGTCGTCACCCGCCTGCCCACGGGGCGAACGTGGTATCGACCGCAGTCGACCGCCGAGACGTCGTCCCCTCCGCCCGACCACTGACGACCGCCCGTCGGGACCGCCCAGCCGCCACTCACCGCAGCGCCGACCGTCCGTGCGCTCACCGGATCAAGCGCCGTGGCACCTGGACACCGGGTGCTGACGACCGCCCTCCGCGCGCTCACGGGATCAAGACCGATGCACGACGGAGCTTGCAACACTCGCCGCGCTCAGCGGCCGTCCTCTTCGAACCGCTGGCGGAAGCGCTCCTCCATCCGCTGGGCGAAGCTGCTGCGCTTGGTCTTGGCCGGGCCCTTGCCCGCCTTGCCGCCGACCGCGTCGCCGTCGGGCTCGCCGCGGAAGGACATCACGACCAGCAGCGCCCCGAAGAACATCAGCAGGAACCCCAGCACGCTGACGATCGGAATCTCGGCCAGCCGGACCGGCATCATCACACCCAGCGGCAACAGCGCCATTCCGACCAGGAACAGCAGGGCGCCCTGCAGCTTGCGAGCGCGCGAGGGCCTGCCCAGCCGCGTGCCCCGCACGCTGGACGCGAACTTCGGGTCCTCCGCGTACAGAGCCTGCTCGATCTCATCCAGCAGCCGCTGCTCATGCTCGGAGAGTGGCATCGGTCCTCCTCTCGCAGCATGTCGGCGGCTCAGCGCACGACCTGTTCCACACCATCATCGCCCCGGCGTCTTGCGGTCTCCTGGTTCCAGGATACGAGCACGGGCACTTCAGGACTACCCGATCCACCACTTCTTCGCACATCTTCTCGGTCACGTCCCCGCCCCGCTGTCCCCGGGCCTTCCTGCGGCCTTGCCGCCGGGTGATCGTGCACGTGAACGGCCATGCGGAGCCAGCAACGAGGCCGGCCGGACGGCGGTTTCGCCGAACTTGCCGCGGGCCGCGTCCGCGGCCACTTCGACGTCCCGCCACCGCACTCCGTCGTCGCCCAACCGGAGCTGCTCGGCTACCGCCGATTCGGTCAATCCCTCCACCCGCACGCCCACCAGCCGGACCGCGGCCGAGGCGGGCACGTTGTCCCGCAGCAGGCCGGACGCCGCAGCGTGGATCTCCCGCGCCACGTCGGTGGGTGCGGGCAACGTCCTGGCCCTGGTGATCGTGGTGAAGTCGGCGAACCGGAGCTTGATCGACACCGTCCGACCCTTCAGCCCCTTCGCCCGCATGCCTGCCGCCACCCGCTCGGCCAGCCTGAGCAGCTCCCGCACCACCACCTCGACGTCGTCCTGGTCGACGTCGAACGTGTGCTCGGCACCCAGCGACTTGTCGGGAGAGCCCACCTCCACCCGACGCGGATCCCTACCGTGTGCCAGCTCGTGCAGGTGCTCGCCGAGCGCGGATCCGACCGCCTTCTTCAGCCTGGCGACGGGCGCGTCGGCGACATCAGCGACGGTGTGCAGCCCGGCGCGCTCCAGCGCTCGCGCCGTCTTGTCCCCCACGCCCCACAGTGCCGTCACCGGGAGCGGGCGCAAGAACGACACCACCTCGGCGGCCGGAACCACGACCATGCCGTCGGGCTTGGCCATCCCGGAGGCGAGCTTGGCCACGAACTTCACCGGGGCGACACCGACGGAGCAGGTGATGCCGTGGTCGGCGGCCACCCGCGCCCGGATCTGCGCACCGATCCTGGCCGGCGTGGTGCGCAGCCGCCGCAGCGCCCCGCTGACGTCCAGGAACGCCTCGTCCACGCTGACCTGCTCCACCAGCGGCGTGAACTCGTGGAACAGCGCCATCACGGCACGGGAGATCTCCCGGTACGCCTCCCGCGACGGCGGAAGATACACCGCGTGCGGGCACAGCCTGCGTGCCTGCGCCACCGGCATGGCCGACCGCACCCCGAATTTGCGCGCCGGATAGTTGGCGGACAACACCACCGACCGGGCCCCGCTGCCGGCCACGATCACCGGCCTGCCGGCCAGCTCGGGCCTGCTGCGCAGCTCCACCGCGGCGAAGAACGCGTCCATGTCGATGTGCAGCACGCCGCAGCCGGTGTCGTCCGGCCAGTCCGCCGGGTCGGTTCCGGCCGCCACCCGGAAGCGGGCGCGGTCGGCGGGAAGATCGGTGTTACGCCCCATGCTTGCGCGCGAGCACGTGCAGCCGCGCCGCGATCTCCCGCAGCGGGGACCGCCCGGCCGCGGCCTGTTCGAATGCCGTCAGCTCACCGTCACCGGCGTCGGCCACCGCGTCGGACACCACACCGTGGCCCTGCAGCACCTCGATCCGCAGCCCGGCCGCCTCGATCAGCCGGGTCAGGCCGCCGACGTCGAACCGCCGCAGCAGCTCCCCGCCCGGCTCGGCGCTGGGCACCACCCCGTCGGCCGACTCGAGCAGTTCCCGCGCCTCCGTCAGGCGCCCGGCCATGGCTCGGCTGAGCACCGCCGCATACCGGTTGGCCACCAGCACCGACACCGCGCCGCCGTCGGCCGCCACGGCCGCGATCGCGGCCAGCGCCGCCGCCGGATCGTCGACCACTTCCAGCAGCCCGTGCGCCAGCACCAGGTCGGCGGACCGTTCCGCGATCGCCGACGGCAACGCCTCGACGTCCTCGGCGACGACCGTGATCCGGGACGCCACACCCTCGTCCGCAGCGCGCCGATGCAGCGTGGCGACCGCGTTCGGATTCGGCTCCACCACGGTGACCGCGCATCCGGCCCTGGCCAGCGGCACGGCCCAGCCGCCGCTGCCACCGCCGACGTCGACCACCACGGGCTGCCCGCGGCCGCGCTGCCGCGCGGCCGTCAGCTCGGCGTCCAGCACCCGGTGGACCACGTCAGCCCCGCGCACACCGCTCGCGCTCTCCAACCGCATGGGCAAAGCCTAGGCCGGTCGGGGGTTGCCTCGCTCGTCTGGGCGGTTAGTCTCGTGCCGTGCAAACCGTCGCCGTGCTGAGCCTCAAGGGTGGTGTCGGCAAGACGACCGTGACCCTCGGTCTCGCGTCCGCCGCCCTCCGCCGTGGCATCAAGACCTTGGTGATCGACCTCGATCCGCAAGGCAACGCCACCGCCACGCTCGACCCTCAGCCGGCCCAGTTCGGCCTGGCCGAGGTGCTCACCACCCCGCGCCCGCCGGTGCTCAGCCAGGCCGTGTCCCGCTCGGCGTGGGACGAGCAGGTGCATGTGCTGACCGGCAACCACGCGCTGGAAGAGCTCAACGAGGGTCCGGACGAGGGCACGCTGCCCAACCTGGCCAGGGCCATCGCGTGGTACGCCGACCCGGCCAACGGGCCGCGCTACGAGCTGATCCTGCTGGACTGCCCGCCGTCGCTGGGCCGCCTGACCCGCTCCGCGCTGCTCGCCGCCACCGGCGCCCTGGTGGTGACCGAGCCGACCATGTACGCGGTGTCCGGCGCCCAGCGGGCGTTCGCCGCCATCGAGCGCACCCGCAAGGAGCACAACCCGCGCCTGCGCGCGCTCGGCGTGGTGGTGAACAAGTTCCGCAGCCGGTCGCACGAGCACATGTACCGGATCGCGGAACTGCGGGAGAGCTTCGGGCAGCTGGTCATGCCGGTGGCGCTGCCGGACCGGCTGGCCGTGCAGCAGGCCGCCGGTTCGTGCACGCCGATCCACGAATGGTCGACCCCGGGGGGCCGGGAGATCGCGCTGGCGTTCAACCTGGTCCTGGCGCGCATGCTGCGCTCGTCCCGGCGCGGCAGGCACCACCTGGAGCCGCCCGAGGCGGACGAGGAGGAGACCTCGGGCGACGCCGAGCGGAACGGCTCGGCCAACGGCTCCGCGCTGCAGGCGCCGGTGCGCAGGCCACCCGCGAACGCGCCACGGCGCCCGGACGAACCGCAGCCGGCCAAGCGCTGACATGGCGGGACAGCTGTTCGAACGCGTCGTCCGCCCGGCGCTGTACCGGGTGGGCCGGGGCGACCCCGAGCTGGTGCACGAGCGGACGATGGCGGCGCTCCGCCGGGTCGCCAAGCGGCCCTTGCTGCTGTCCGCGCTGCGCCGCCGGTACGCGGTGCACGCTCCCGTGACGGTGTTCGGGGTGCGGTTCCCCAACCGGGTCGGGCTCGCCGCGGGGATGGACAAGGACGGGCTGGCACTGCCGGTGTGGCCCGCGCTCGGTTTCGGGTTCGTCGAGGTCGGGACGGTGACCAGGTACGCCCAGCCGGGCAATCCGCGGCCACGGCTGTTCGCGCTGCCGCGCAGCCGGGCGCTGGTCAACCGGATGGGGTTCAACAACGCGGGGGCCGACGTGCTCGCCCAGCGGCTGGCGGCCACCGGCCCGTTGCCCGTCCCGCTCGGGGTGAGCATCGGCAAGTCCAAGGTCACCGAGCTGGCCGACGCGGTCTCCGACTATCAGCACTCACTGCACGCGCTGTATCCGTACGCGGACTACTTCGCGATCAACGTCAGCTCCCCGAACACGCCCGGCCTGCGCAGGCTGCAGGACCGGGCGGCGCTCAACGACCTGCTCGCCGCGCTGCAGCACCTGTCCGGTGAGCTGGCCGGTGCCCGGCCCAGGACACCGTTGCTGGTCAAGGTGGCCCCCGATCTCACCGAGGACGCGCTGGCCGAGCTGCTGGAGGTGGCCGCCGAGCACGACGTCGCCGGGATCATCGCCACCAACACCACGCTCGCCCGCGACGGCCTGCACCCGGACGAACAGCACATCGGCAGGCAGAGCGGCGGGCTGTCCGGCAAGCCGTTGACCGAACGCGCGCTGCACGTGGTGCGGTTCGTCGCCAAGCAGACCGGCGGAACGGTGCCGATCATCGGCGTCGGCGGCATCAGCGGCCCGGACGACGCGCTGCGCATGCTGGACGCCGGAGCCAGCCTGGTGCAGCTGTACACCGCGTTCATCTACTCAGGGCCGGCGCTGGTGCGGCAGATCGCCCGCACACTGCCGCGGGCCTGAGGCCGGCGCTGCGGTGGGCGGACCGGGCCTCAGGTGCCGTTGAGCTCGCGCAGCGCCGAGGCCATTCCGGCGAGCCGGTCGGTGGCGTCGGTCAACGCCGCCTGGGCACCGGCCACGCCGCTGTCCCTGGCCGCCACCGCCTTGCCGGCCGCGGCGATCAACCCGCCGTAGGATTCGATCCCTTCGTCCAGCTGGGCGCGCAGCTGCCGGATGGCTTCGGTCAGCTCCTGCCGCTGGCCTGCCGGAGCGGCATCACGCGCCCGCTCGACCGCCACGATGCGCTGACCGAGCTGGTGCAGCGCGGAAGCCGCCTGTGCCGCCGTTTGCCTGGCCTGCGCCACCGACACCTCGTCGACGGTCACCCCGCTGCCCCGGGCGGACAGCTGCTCGAGCAAGTCGTGCAACGACGCTTCGGCACGCTGCAAGCGGTGCAACGGCTCCCGCGCCACGGACGTCTTGGCGGGGAGCAGGCGGCGCGGCGGGGGCGGCGTCATGGCATTCAGCCTGCGCAGCTTCACCGCCGAACGCACCGCCAGGGCACCCGTGACCAGCAAAGCGGTGAGGAAGACCCAGTTGCCGTAGGCGATGGCCACCGTGCTCAGCACGGCCAGCACCGACCAGACGAACACCCCGCGCCTGGCGCGCTCCGTGCGCCGCCGGTGACGCGCCGCGGGATCGGTGAAATCCAGCCACTGCCGCGCCGCTTCCGCGGCGATCGCCCGCAGATCCGGACGCCGGACCAGGTCCATCGGCCCGCTCACGCCTTGTTCTGCTCAGCCTGCACGCGCTTGGCGATCTCGGCCTGGATCTCCGCGCTCGGCGTGGGCTTGTCGGCCACGGCGCCGGCGGCGCCCGCCTTGGCGGTGCCCTCGCTCCCGTCGGTCACCTGGGCCACCGACTCACCCTTCAGCGAGGCGCGGATCTGCTCCAGGCGGTTGTGCCCGGCCAACTGCGTGGTGGAGTACTGCACCTCGAGCATGCGGCCCTGCACCGAGTTCTGTGCCAGCTCCGCCGACCCGACCGCGGTGGCGTACCGCCGCTCGATCTTCTCCCGCACCTCTTCCAGCGACGGGGTGTTCTTCGGCGCCGCCAGCTCGGTCATCTGGGTCAGCGACTTGGCGATCTGCTCCTGCATCCTGGCCTGTTCCAGCTGCGACAGCAGCTTGGTCCGCTCGGCCAGCTTGGCCTGCAGCATCTGCGAGTTGCGTTCCACCGCCCGCTTGGCCTGCTCGGCCGCCTGCAATGCCTGGTCGTGCAGCGTCTTGAGGTCCTCGACGCTCTGCTCGGCCGTCACCAGCTGGGCGGCGAAACCCTCGGCCGCCACCTCGTACTCGGCCGCCTTCTTCTCGTCGCCTTTGGCCCGCGCTTCCTCCGCCAGCACCAGCGCCTGCCGCGCCGACGCCTGCAGCTTCTCCACCTCACCGAGCTGCCGGTTCAGCTTCATCTCCAGCTGCCGCTGGTTGCCGATCACCTGAGCGGCCTGCTGCGACAGCTCCTGGTGGTTGCGCTGCGCCTCCTCGATGGCCTGCTGGATCTGCACCTTCGGGTCGGCGTGCTCGTCGATCTTGCTGGAGAACGCCGCCATCAGGTACTTCCAGAACTTCACGAACGGATTGGGCTTGGCCATCGTCTCTGCCTGCCTTCTCGCTTCCCGGTTGTCTGTGCTCGCACTCCGCGCCGATCACCGCAGTCGGCGGAACGGCCGTTCTTCCCCTCCGGTGTGCGGCTGGTTCCATCGTGTCAGGTTCCCACCGCACCGACCAGGTGACCCACGGAAAATCAGGGATCCCCCGGAAGGGACCCCGGGCGGACCCGTCGACGCCGTCGCGTCCTCGTGCCGAGGTAACCGACGGTGACCGCGCATGCGTGGTCGACGTCCACGCTACCTGCACGTTCGCGGGCGCGTGGCATTCTTCGGCAGATGAGGCGGATGCGCTCGGCAGAAGCCGCCGCCTTGTCCGCATTCGTCCGCGCTCACGGGCGCGGCGAACCGCACGGACTGCGGAAACTCCGGCGTCGATCAGGCGACGAAGACCTGCATACCGGGCGAACTGATCGTGGTGCGCAGCGCCACGTTCTCCCCGGACTTGACGACCTCGCCCTTGTTCTCCGGCTGCCGCGAGCCTTCCTGGGACTCCAGCTCCATGGCGTCCATCGCGGCCACGTCGCTGGCCACGTTGTACAGCAGCTCGGACAACGGCAGCTCGAGCGCTTCGCAGATCGCGGCGAGGAGTTCGCTGGAGGCTTCCTTCTGCCCTCGTTCGACCTCGGAGAGGTAGCCCAGGCTCACCCGCGCCGACCGGGACACTTCCCGCAGCGTGCGCCGCTTGTTGGTGCGGGCATGACGTAGCCGGTCACCGATCGCCTCGCGCAACAGCACGGCCATCGCGAGCCTCCTCTCCGCTCGGTCCGGGTGATTCCACACTACCCAGGGAGATCACCGGACCGCAGATTCGCGTGTGAACTTTCCGCCGAGGGCGAACGTCACGCGCCGGTGGGTGACGTCATCGTCATCAACGCCCCTAGCGAGAGAGATGTTCCCCGAGCAGGCGCAACGCATGCTCGATGGTGGCACGCCGCACAGCGGCCCGGTCCCCGGACAACTGCAGCCGCCACGACGAGCTGGTTTCGGCGTCGGCGATGCCCACGTACACCGTCCCCGCGGGAACACCGTCGGCGGGCCCCGGCCCGGCCACGCCGGTCAACCCGATCCCCCAGTCCGCGTGGCATCGTGCCCTGGCTCCCGCGGCCAGGTAGGCCGCCACGTCGGCGTCCACCGCGCCTGCGCGGGTGAGCAGATCGCGCGGAACGCCGGCAAGTTCGATCTTCAGCTGGTCGGTGTAGACGATGAGCCCACCACGGACCACGTCGCTGGCCCCGGGGACGGCGGTCAACTCGGCGCACAGGCCACCGCCGGTGAGCGACTCGGCGGTGGCCACCGTCTCACCACGCGCGCGCAGCCGCGCGACGATCCCCTCGGCCAGCTCGCTCACCGTTCTCCCCTACTGGGCAACTCGCCTCCCCACCGCACGCAGCCGCAGGGCACGGATCACGTAGTCGATCCCGGTGACCACGGTGAGGATCACCGCCAGCCCCATCAGCACCCAGCGCACCGGGTCGACCGCGTCCGGCAACGGCAGCAGGTACACCCCGATGGCCACGATCTGGGCCATGGTCTTGGCCTTGCCGCCCCGGCTGGCCGGGATGACGCCGTACCGGATGACCCAGAACCGCAGCAGGGTCACGCCGATCTCCCTGGCGGCAATGGTCAGCGTCACCCACCACGGCAGCTCGCCGAGCAGGCTCAAGCCCACCAGCGCGGACCCGGTCAGCGCCTTGTCCGCGATCGGGTCGGCGATCTTGCCGAAGTCGGTGATCAGGCCGTACTTGCGGGCCACCCACCCGTCAACCTGGTCGGTCAGCGAGGCGACCGCGAACAGCACGGCCGCTGCCAGTCGCCATCCGAGGTGGTACTCGCCGTCCGGCTCGCTGCCGAGGAACAGCGCGACCAGGAACACCGGAACCATCACCAGGCGGGAGACGGTCAGCAGGTTGGCCACGTTCAGCAGCGGCACCCGCGCCGGCTTCGCCTGCGGCTGCTCCTGGGGTGTCGCCGCGGTGGCCGACCCCGCCGTGTCCTTGCGCTCCGGTCGTTCTGCTCGCGGTGCCTCGCCGGCCTTGCTCACCCGTCGCTCACGACCTCTCGGCTGGTGGTTGCGGTCCGATCACCCTGACCCGCAGGTCGACCCCCTCGGCCTCGAAGACCTCGCCGAGCACCAGCGCTCCCGGCCGGATGTCGGCGAGCTCCGGCCCGCCGTGCAGCAGGCACTCCCCGTCCTCGGGTCCCTGGTGGGCCGCACGGCCCACCGGGATCCCGTCCTCGATCCGGTCGACGAGCACCTCGACGGTGCCGCCCACGCGCTCTTCCGCACGCTCCGCGGTGAGGTGCTCGACCAGGTCCAGGATGCGCTGCACCCGCTCGTCGATCACGTGCCGCTCGAGTTTGCCGTCGAAGCGCTCCGCCTCCGTACCGTCCTCGTCGGAGTAGCCGAACACGCCGACCACGTCCAGGCGCGCCTCGCTGAGGAACCGCTCCAGCTCGTCCACGTCCTCCTCGGTCTCCCCGGGGAAACCGACGATCACGTTCGTCCGGATGCCTGCCTCCGGCTCGTAGGCGCGGATCTGCTCGATGAGCGCCAGGAACGTCTCGGTCGAACCGAACCGGCGCATCCGCCGCAGGATCGCCGGGCTGGCGTGCTGGAAGGACAGGTCGAAGTACGGCGCCACGCCCGCGGTGGACGCGATCACCTTCACCAGGTCGGGCCTGGTCTCGGCGGGCTGCAGGTACGACACCCGCACCCGGCGGATCCCGTCGATGCCGGCCAGCCTGGGCAGCAGCTCCTCCAGCGCCCGGCCGGCGCCCTGCCCGAGGTCCTTGCCGTAGGACGTGGAGTTCTCGCTGACCAGATACAGCTCCCGCGCCCCTTGCTCGGCCAGCCAGGTGGCTTCCGCGACCAGCTCGTCCGGATGCCGGGAGACGAACGAGCCGCGGAACGACGGGATGGCGCAGAACGAGCAGCGCCGGTCGCAGCCCGAGGCGATCTTCAGCGCCGCCGTCGGCGACGACGTCAGCCGCTTGCGCGCGGTTGGCACCCACCCGTGCCCGGGGAGGGCCACCGACGTGCTCGCCTGCGGGCGCGCCACCGGCGACAGCGGCAGCAGCTTCCGCCGGTCGGACGGCGTGTGCGCGGGAATCGCGCGCCCAGCCAGCACGTCCGCGAGCCGTTCGGACAACCGCGGGTAGTGATCGAAGCCGAGGACCGCGTGCGCCTCCGGCAGGCTCTCGGCCAGCTCGGCCCCGTACCGCTCCGCCATGCAGCCGACCGCGACGACCTTCTTGCCGGTGTCCGCGGCGGCCAGCAGCGTGTCGATCGAGTCCTTCTTCGCCGACTCCACGAAACCGCAGGTGTTCACCACCACCACGTCGGCTTGCTCGGCGTCGTCGGACAGTTCCCAGCCGTCGGCACGCAGCCGTCCGGCCAGCTCTTCGGAGTCGACCTCGTTGCGCGCGCACCCCAGGGTCACGAGCGTGACGCGGCGCGGCCGGGCGCGGTCGGCTGGTGTGGTGGGATTCGACACAGGCTTCAGGGTAGCTGGCGCTAGATTGGGCGCGTGCAGGATTCCTCCCCAGCCAATCCATCCTCGGATTCCCCGGCGAAACAGCAGCCGGAAGTCGTGGTGGTGCGCAAGGCCCGCATCGCGGACGTCCCCCAGATCAAGGCGCTGATCGACTCCTATGCGGGCCGCGTGCTGCTGGAGCGCGAGCTGGTCACGTTGTACGAGGACGTCCAGGAGTTCCACGTGGCCGAGCAGGCCTCCGACGGCAGACTGCTCGGCTGCGGGGCGCTGCACGTGTTGTGGGAAGACTTGGCCGAGATCCGCTCGGTCGCGGTGCACCGGTCCGCGCGCGGCCGCGGCATCGGGGACGCGCTGGTCACCGAGCTGATCAAGACGGCACGGGAGCTCGGGCTGCGGCGGATCTTCGTGCTGACCTTCGAGACGCGCTTCTTCGGCAAGCACGGCTTCAAGGTGATCGAGGGAACGCCGGTCTCACCCGAGGTCTACGAGGAGATGCGTCGCTCCCCCGACCCCGGCGTGGCCGAGTTCCTCGACCTGCCGTACGTCAAACCCAACACGTTGGGCAACACTCGCATGCTG
>NZ_PKFA01000037.1:0-34686 GCF_002919275.1 Thermocrispum sp.
CGGTCCGTGGCGTTGCTGCCGGGCACGACGACGGGTGCGGTCCGTGGCGTTGCTGCCGGGCACGACGACGGGTGCGGTCCGTGGCGTTGCCGCTGGGCACGACGACGGGTGCGGTCCGTGGCGTTGCCGCTGGGCACGACGACGAGCGCGACACTGTGCAGATCCGGTCAGCGCAACCGTAGACCTTGCGGGGTGGCGCGGAATCCGGCGGCCCGCAGCACCCCGGCCAGCTCGGAGGTGAGCGCCTGCTCGCCGTCGGCACGCCGGACCGTCAGCGGCTCCAAGCGGCCGGATCGCACCAGATCGGCCACCGCATGCGCGGCGGCGGCCAGCACGTCCTCGTCGGTGGTGAACGACAGCAGCGACTTCCCGCCACGCTCCAGGTACAGCGCCGGCCGTCCGCCGACCAGCACCACCACCGCCCCTGCCTTGCGGCCGGGCCGGTGCGGCGACTCACCGGCCGGCGCAGGCCAGGGGAGCGCCGCACCGTACGGTTGCGCAGGGTCGGCCGCCGACAGCACGACCACGTCCTTGCCGAGCGGATCGACGGCCCGCAGCCGGTCGATCGCGCCGGGCACCGCGAACTGGGCGCCACCGAGCCCGTCGATCACATAGCCCCGGATGACCTGCCCGGTCTCGGCCATCTGCCGCAGGACCTGATAGATGCCGGCGAAGCCACCGCTGACCCGCTCGGTGTCCAGCGACCCGCGGGTGAGCACCCCGTGGCGCTCCAGAAACGATTCGGTGCGGGCGTGCGCGCGCCGTGTGGGGTTCTGCTCCCGCTGCGGCACCAAGGCCCACCTCCCGGAGACCGTCGGCGGCCCGGCGATGGTGGGCAACCGGGGACGTGCTGGCAGCTGCGCGCCCATGGTCCGCGCCCGCATCCGTGCGTAGCGGCCTCGCGGTGCCGTGCGTCGTGGACGCTGGGCCGCACCACCACCGGACAGCACGGCGCGCAGGCCATTGAGGCTGTCCCCGGTGACCACGCCTGCCCACACCAGATCCCACAGTGCGGTGACCACTTCGGAATCCGTGGGGGAGGGGTCGATGCGCCCGTGCAGCCGCTCGACCAGCTCGCGGAAGAACAGCGCACCGCCGTCCAGCGCGGCCACGATCGCCGTGTGGAGCTCGCCGGTGGGAACGTCGACGGGGTCGGGAAGGAGCAAATCGGCGACGTCCGACGGTGCCAGTGCCACCCACCCGTCTCCGCCGGGCAGCGTTCCGCACCCGCACCACGTGACCTCGCCGCTGGTGGTGAGCTCGTCCAGCAGGGCAGGGGTGTAGCCGGGCAGCCGCGCGGGCAGCACCAGCGACTCCAGCGCGGAGGCCGGAACGGGCGCGCCCGCCAGCTGCTCGACACAGCCGAGCAGATCGTCGGCCGTCGCCGACCGTGCCGACGATCCGCCGATGCCGTGCCACGCCGGAAGGAAAGCACCTAGTACGTGGGGGTCGACCGGCTCGACCTCGGCGCGCATGCGGGCCAGACATGCGCGGCGAATCCGCCGCAGCACGTCGGCGTCGCAATAGTCGACGGCGTAGTCCGCCGGCGCGGGATGCAACTGACCGCGCACCAGAACGCCGGCGCCGGCCAGCTTGTCCAGGACGCGCTCCACCACCGCCACGCCGAGCCCGAACCGTTCGGCGGCTTGCCGCGCGGTGAACGGGCCCCGTCTCCGGGCGAAGCGGACGAGCAGATCGCGGACCGGGTCCTCCACCGGTTCGAGAAACGCCGCAGGAACACCGGCGGGAATCGTTACACCGAGGCCGTCCCGCAATCGCGCAGCGTCTTCCACGGCGGCGACGCGCTCCTGGCCTGCGACGGTGACTCGCATCGCGCGCCCGTACCTCTCCAGTTCGGTGATCCACTCCTCGGCGACGCCACGAGCGGCCAGTTCCTCCGGCGTGAGGTCACCGAGGGTGCGCAGCAGATCGGCGACCGCTTCCACGCTGTGCGCATGCCGCTCGGCGGACACATGCTGCAGGTCCGCCTCCACGTCCGCGATCACGTCGGCATCCAGCAGTTCGCGGAGCGATTCCGACCCCAGCAGTTCCGCCAACAGCGCCGAATCCAACGCCAGGGCGGCGGCGCGCCGCTCGGCAAGCGGTGCGTCCGAGTTGTACAGGAATTCGCCGACGTAGCCGAAAAGCAAGCTGCGCGCGAACGGCGACGGAGACTGGGTCTGGACTTCGACCACCCGGATGGCGCGGGCGGCGATGTCACGCATCACCGACCGCAAGCCCGCGACGTCGTACACGTCCTGCAGGCACTCGCGCATGGCCTCCAGGACCACGGGGAAGCGGTCGTAGTCCGCGGCGACACTGAGCAGCTGGCCTGCGCGCTGCCGCTGCTGCCACAACGGTTGCCTGCGCCGCGGATCCCGCCGGGGGAGCAGCAATGCGCGGGCCGCGCATTCCCGGAACCGCGCCGCGAACAACGCACTCGAGCTGACCTCGGTGCGCAACACGTCGTCGATCAGATCCGGATCGAGCACGATGTCCTGTGCACGCAGCACGGCGGACTCCGCCACGTCCGGCAGGCGGAGCACGATGCCGTCGTCGGAGTGCATGACCTGGGCATCCAGCCGCTTGCGGCGGTGCAGTGCCGCGGAGATCGCCAGCGCCCACGGGGCATTCACCTGAGCCCCGAACGGCGAATGGACCACCACCCGCCAGTCGCCGAGCTCGTCGCGGTAGCGCTCGATGACGATGGTGCGGTCGTCCGGGATGTGGCCGGTGGCGGCGCGCTGCTCGGCCAGGTAGGCCAGCAGGTTGTCCACCGCCCAGTCGGTGAGCCCGGCAGCGGCCGCCCGCTCGCGCGCGTCCGCTTCGTCCATGGCCGCCAGCTCACGGACGAACGCCCCGATGGCCTTGCCCAGCTCCAGTGGCCTGCCGACCGTCTCACCCTTCCAGAACGGCATGCGAGCCGGCTGCCCCGGTGCGGGCACGACCACCACCTGATCCGGCGTGATGTCGGTGATCCGCCAGGCCGAGGTGCCCAGCAGGATGGTGTCGCCCACCCGGGACTCGTGCACCATTTCTTCGTCCAGCTCGCCGACGCGGGTCCGGCGCTCGCCCTCCCCGGCGGCAGTGACCACGGTGTACAGCCCGCGATCGGGGATCGTGCCGCCCGATGTCACGGCGAGCCGCCGCGCGCCGGGCCGGGCGCGCAGCTCGCCGGTGGCGCGATCCCACGTGATCCGCGGCCGCAGCTCGGCGAAATCCGTGCTCGGATAGCGGCCGGAGAGCATGTCCAGCACCGCATGCAGTGCGTCGTCGGGAAGCTCGCGATAAGGCGCTGCCCGGCGCACCACCTCGGCCACGTGCGACACCGTCAGCGGACGGTCCTGCTCGGCGGCCACCATCGCCACGATCTGCTGGGCCAGCACGTCGAGCGGGTTGCGGGGACAGCGCAGCGACTCGATACGGCCCGCGGCCATCCGCTCGGCGACCACCGCGCAGCCCGGCAGCTCGCCGCGCTGCTTGGGGAACATCACCCCGGTGGACACCGCCCCGACGTGGTGCCCAGCCCGGCCGATCCGCTGCAGCCCGGACGCCACCGTCGGCGGCGGCTCGACCTGGATCACCAGGTCCACCGCGCCCATGTCGATGCCCAGTTCCAGCGACGACGTGGCCACCACGCACGGCAGCGTGCCCGCCTTCAGCTCCTCCTCGGCGATCAGCCGCTGTTCGCGCGACATCGAGCCGTGGTGGGCCTTGGCGATCACCGGGGGCGGGACGGCCGAGACACCGGACTGGCCGGGCGATTGCGCGGGGAACGTGCTCAGCGTCGGCTCGCCGGCGTGCAGTTCGTTCAGCCGCGTGGTGAGCCGTTCCGCCAGCCGCCGCGAATTGGTGAACACGATGGTCGACCGGTGCGCGGTCACCAGCTCGTAGATGCGGCGCTCGACCGAAGGCCAAATGGACGGGCGGCGGACCGGCGCGCCCACGGTCTCCTCCTGACAGCCCAGCTCGGACCCCATCGGCTGGGACGCGCGGTCCTCCTCCGGCACCGGCAGCTGGGTCATGTGCTCCACCGGCACCTCGACGGTGACCTGCACGGTCTTCGGGGTGGGCGGCTGGACCACCTCGACCGGGCGCCCGCCGGACAGGAACGTCGCCACCTCGTCCACCGGGCGCACCGTGGCAGACAGCCCGATGCGCTGCGCAGGCTTCGGCAGCAGATCGTCCAGCCGCTCCAGGGACAGGGCCAGGTGCGCGCCCCGCTTGTTGCCCGCCACCGCGTGGACCTCGTCGACGATCACCGTCCGGATGCCGCGCAGCGACTCCCTGGCGTTGGAGGTCAGCAGCAGATACAGCGACTCCGGGGTGGTCACCAGGATGTCCGACGGGGACCGGGTGAAGCGCGCCCGCTCGGACGACGGGGTGTCGCCGGTGCGCATCCCGACGGTGATCTCGGGCGCCGGTGCACCGAGCTTGCGCGCGGCGGCCGCGATGCCCTCCAGCGGCTCGCGCAGGTTGCGCTGCACGTCCACGGCCAGCGCTTTCAGCGGGGACACGTACAGCACCCGGCAGCGATGCCGTCGATCCTGCGGCGGCTCGGAGCTGGCCAGCCGGTCGACGGCGAGCAGAAACGCCGCGAGCGTCTTGCCCGAGCCGGTCGGCGCGATGACCAGTACGTCACCGCCGCCGGCGGCAGCGCGCCAGGCGCCTTCCTGCGCGGCGGTCGGACCGGGAAACGCCGCGCTGAACCACGCCCGCGTCGGGGCGGAGAACAACTCGAGCACGCCGGTCACCGGTCCCATCTTGGCCGATGGGGCCGACGAAATGGTCCCTGATCGCCTGCGCGCGCGGTGTTCGCCGGGTGGTTTGCCGGGTATTGCCACGCGGCGGGCACCTGACATGGCAGCATTCATGCTGCCCCACGAGGCGTCACCGGAAGAAGGGAGTGCCGTGCGGGTCCTGTCCATCGATCTGGGCACGTCGAACACCGTCGCGGTGCTGGCCGAGGACGGCCGCTCGCCGCGGGTGGTGGACGTCGACGGCTCGGCCACCATGCCATCGGCGGTCTACGCCGCGGAGGACGGCACGTTGCTGGTCGGCCGGGACGCCGAACGCCGGGCCCGGCTGGATCCGTCGCGGTTCGAACCCAATCCGAAACGGCGCATCGACGAGCAGACGCTGCTGCTGGGCTCCGACGTCGTCCCGGTCAGCGAGGCGCTGGCCGCCGTGCTGCGCCGGGTGCTCAACGAAGTGATCCGGCAGCTGGGCGGCACCCAGCCGGACGAAGTCCGCCTCACCCACCCCGCGCAGTGGGGCCAGACCAGGCGATCGGTGCTGATGTCCGCGGCCAGGCAGGCCGGGATCACCGGGGCCATCACCCTGGTGCCCGAGCCGGTGGCGGCGGCAGCGCACTTCGCCTCGTTCCCCGGGCACGCACTGGCGCCCGGGCAAGCGCTCGCGGTGTACGACCTGGGCGCGGGCACGTTCGACGCCGCGGTGGTCGGCGCCACCCAGGACGGCGGCTTCACCGTGCTCGCCGAGGACGGGCTGTCCGACCTCGGCGGCCTGGACGTCGACCAGGCCCTGCTGGTGCACGTGGGCCGATCGGTCTCGCATTCCGACCCGCAGCGGTGGCAGCGCCTGCTGCGGCCGGAGACCACCGCGGAGCGCCGGGCACGGCGGGCGCTGCAGGAGGACGTCAAGGCGGCCAAGGAGGCGTTGTCCCGGCACCCGCAGACCGAGGTCCCGATGCCGGAGCCGTTCCAGGACGTGCTGGTGACGCGCGAGGAGCTGGAGGCGCTGGTGCGGCCTGCGATGCTGCGCAGCATCGAGCTGATGGCCAGGGTGCTGCGCTCCGCCCAGCTCACCCCGCAGCAGCTGGCAGGCATCTACCTGGTCGGCGGGTCGAGCAGGCTGCCGCTGGTCGGCAGCATGATCTCGGAGAAGCTGGGCGTGGTGCCCTCCAGCTTGGATCAGCCGGAGACGGCCGTCGCGCTCGGCGCGCACCACGTGACCGTGGACGGCATCACCGTCCGCACCCAGGCGGCCGCCGCCGCGGGGAACTCCGGCCCGCACCGGGTCGCCGACGTCGCCCAGGAGGCGCAGGCCACCGGGCCGATCGCGGGCAGTCAGGTCAGCCCGCTGACCGGCACGCCGAGCGGGCCGTATCGGCCCGCGGGCCACAGCTATCCGTCTTTGTCGAGCCAGCAGACGACGCCGAGCAACTTCCCGCAGTTCCCGGTCGTCGGCAAGCGGAAGAAGCGCAGCCGCGGCAAGATCGTGGCCGCCGTCGCCGCCGCGGTGGTGGTCCTCGCGGGGGCCGGTGCCGGCGGCTGGATGCTGTGGGGGCAGCAGGAGGGGCCGCAGACGTTCACCGCCGAGCAGTGCCGCGACCCGGGCAAGCCGGACAGCAAGGGGTTCACCGGCTGCATGCGGCAGCTGGCCGGCGCGGTGGCCGATTCCGAGGCGTTCAACTGCGACAACGAGGTGTCCGGCTCGTTCATGCCGCCGGAGGCACTCGGGGTGCGGGTGGAGTGCGTGCCGCCGAAACTGCCCGGCGGGCACCTGTACTACGTGCACGGGCGCTCCGGCGAGGAGTTGGAGGCCTACGCCACGAGCATGCTCAACACCGCGGCGGGCGGCAGCCAGGTGCAGGCCGACTGGGCGGGCAACGGCCTGAAGGGCCGCTACGCGGCGGTGACCGGGCCGGCGATGTCGGTGCTGACGTTCCGGGTGAACGACCGGCCGCTGCTCGGCGTGCTGCTCCAGGAGCCGTCGATCGGCCCGTCGCAGCTGAAGTCCCCGGACGATCTGGCCGACTACTTCGAGCAGCGCATCCAGCCGGGCACGGTGGACGACTGACCCGCCGGTGACGATCGCGCCGCCGTGCCGTGTCGCCCCGGCCCGCGCATCCCGGGCGCCGGTGACCCGGGTGGCCGCGCGGGGTGTGCCGCAGCAGCGTGCTCGCCCCATCCGCACGACCCAGGACCTGGTGTGACGGACGGCCATCCGGGGACGCTTGGTGGGCGTGGGCGACCCGCCGTTACGGTACTGGCATGCGCATCACCGTGTTCCGGCAGCTGATGGCCGACGAGTTCGGCTCGGTGCGAGCCGCGACGCTGGCCGCCGACTACGTGTTGAGCGCATTGGGTGGCCGGACCGCGGATCAGGCACTGGCCGACGGGGTGGACGCCAAGCAGGTCTGGACGGCGATCTGCGACGAGTTCGACGTCCCCCCGGAGCGCCGCTGAATCGTCGGCGTGTCCGCCGTCGCCTCGAACGGATGTTCGCCTAGGATTGTCCACAACGGGCCGGTTGTCCACAGCTTCGAGCGCGCGTCCGGCGGAATGTCGGCGGTGAACCGTAGTCTCGGCCCGGGACAGGCACACACGTGAGATCAGCGAGGTGGAACCCCATGGCGGCTCTGGATCGGGAGAAGGCGCTCGAACTGGCCCTTGCCCAGGTGGAGAAGCAGTACGGCAAGGGCTCGGTGATGCGCCTCGGTGACGAGGAGCGCGCCCCGATTCAAGCGATCCCGACCGGCTCCATCGCGTTGGACGTGGCGCTGGGCATCGGCGGGCTGCCGCGCGGCCGCATCGTGGAGATCTACGGCCCGGAGTCGTCGGGCAAGACGACGGTGGCGTTGCACGCGGTGGCCAACGCCCAGGCCGACGGCGGCATCGCGGCGTTCATCGACGCCGAGCACGCGCTGGACCCCGAGTACGCCAAGAAGCTGGGGGTGGACACCGACTCGCTGCTGGTCTCCCAGCCGGACACCGGTGAGCAGGCGCTGGAGATCGCCGACATGCTGATCCGCTCCGGCGCGCTGGACATCGTGGTGATCGACTCGGTCGCCGCGCTGGTGCCGCGCGCCGAGATCGAGGGCGAGATGGGCGACAACCACGTCGGCCTGCAGGCCAGGCTGATGAGCCAGGCGCTGCGCAAGCTCACCGCGGCGCTGCACAACTCGAACACCACCGCGATCTTCATCAACCAGCTGCGCGAGAAGGTCGGCGTCATGTTCGGCTCGCCGGAGACCACCACGGGTGGCAAGGCGTTGAAGTTCTACGCCTCGGTACGCCTGGACGTGCGGCGGATCGAGACGCTCAAGGACGGCGGCGAGCCGGTCGGCAACCGCACCAGGGTGAAGGTGGTCAAGAACAAGGTCGCCCCACCGTTCAAGCAGGCCGAGTTCGACATCCTGTACGGGCACGGCATCTCCCGCGAAGGCTCGCTCATCGACATGGGCGTGGCGCAGGGCATCGTGCGCAAGTCCGGCGCCTGGTACACCTACGAGGGCGACCAGCTGGGCCAGGGCAAGGAGAACGCCCGCAAGTTCCTGGCCGAGAACCCGGACGTCGCCAACGAGATCGAGAAGAAGATCAAGGAGAAGCTCGGCATCGGCCCGGTGGTCGACGCCGAGGCCGTCGCCCCCGCCCCGGTCGACTTCTAGCCGATGTCCGCGGCCAAGCGGAAGCCGGTGAGCTCCGCGGGAAGGCCCGCGGGCCGCGCAGGCGAGCCGCAGGCTGCCGAGCCACCAGCGGCGGGAGCCGAGCGCATGCCGTCGGCGGCCGGGCAAGTGCCCACTGCCGGGCGCCAGCCGAGGGCAGCCGGGCACAGGGTGCCCGATACGGCGGGCGAGGCGAAGAAGGCGGCGTTGCGGCTGCTCGCGGTCAAGCCGCGCACCAGGGCCGAGCTGGCGCGAGCGCTCACCCGCAAGGGCTTCGAGGCCGCGGTGGTCGAGACGGTCCTGGATCGCCTCGAGCGTGCCCGGTTGATCGACGACGCCGAGTACGCCGAGATGATGGTGCGGTCACGGTACGTTCACCAGGGGCTCGGCCGTGCGGCGTTGCGGTCGCGGCTGGAGCGCGAGGGGGTCGACAAGGCGATCGCGCAGGAAGCTGTCGAGGCCATCGACGCCGATGCGGAGGAAGCCAGGGCCCGCGAGCTGGTCCGCAAGCGGTTGCCCGCGATGACGAGGCTGCCCGAGGACGCGGTCGTCCGCCGGTTGCTGGGCATGCTGGCGCGCAAGGGTTACCCGGAGGATCTGGCGCTGCGCGTGGTGCGCGAGGAGCTGGCCGAGGCGGGGCGCGAGACAGCCCTGCTGGACGGCCTGACCAGCTGACAGCCCGGGCCACCCCGGCCCGCTTGCCGGTTTCGGCACCTCCGGACTCTTCAGCAGCTGACGATCCCCACCGCCGTACCCTCTGCGGTCGCGGGCGGCAGAGGGCACGGCCTTCTCGGCCCGAAACGCAGAACGACACCGACCCCGTGCTGCGACGTGGACATGTCACCGGAAGTGCCCGGCCTGCTGCCGCTGAGTGGCGCAGTTGGCCTCGGTAGTGACGCGACCTGCTCCCTGCCGGCCATCCCAAGCGGAACCGACACCCATCGCGTGCCGGCAGCGGCCGGGCCGGCATGCCCAGGTCCTGGCGCCCCGGCGCGGTGCGCGGCCGGTCGTGCGGCAGCTGTCGATTGGCGAGGGCGGAGCTGTCCGAGGATGCGATGCTCCATCGGCCGCGGCATGCCGGGCAAGGACCGTCAGGAGACCCGCGCTGGGAATCCGCCGCTGTGTGGAGTCCTGGTCCGCCGATGCTCACGATTGCATCACGGCGCTCGCTTTCCCGCCGGCCGCCGAGCTTGCCGTTTCCCCGCCGACAGCGTGCATGTTCCGGGGACTTCCCGGCTCGGAACAGGGCGACGATCAACCCCAGTGATCGGTTCGGTTTCCGACCCGCTACAGTGCCCGGCACACACACCGGCGTGTGGCCCTTGTCACTTCGACTCGATCACGGCAGAGTCGTCGGTGTTGTCACCCGGGGACGTCCGACGTCCCGAACTGGCCTGGAGGAGCCGATGACGACCACCGAGATCGCCGCTCTGAAACGAAGCATCGGCCAGCTGAGACAGTGCCTGGGTGCGTTGCGCACACAGTACGGTGACGCTCCCGCGCTGCGGCGGTTGGTCAACGACGTCGACCGGCTGGACATCGACGCCGACGAACTGGCGAGCACCCCACCTGCGCCGGTTCGCGCGGGTCAGGCCGGGCCATCCGGAGTCATCCCGATACCGGACACCCCGTACGACGAATCACTGTGGTCGGAAGCGGACGACGAGGGCGTTGGCGGATACCGAGGCGAGCGTCGATGACAACACATGAAACAGGAGTGAATGCCCCGCCGCGAGCGCGGCTGCCGGTTCCCACGTTGCGGGCCGACCGGTGGTGGCTCGGTCCGGCACTCACCGTCACGGGCCTGACGATCTTCGTCGTCTACGCCACGTTCCGGGCGTTCCAGCAGGCCCACTACTTCGTCGCCGAGTACCACTACCTGACGCCGTTCTACTCGCCGTGCGTGTCGTTGGGCTGCACGGAGGAGGCGTCGTTGTTCGGGCGTTTCCTGCCCGACCACCCACTGATCCCGTACGCGGCGGTCAGCTTGCCGTTCCTGCTGCTGTTCCGGATGACCTGCTACTACTACCGCAAGGCCTACTACCGCTCGTTCTGGCTGTCGCCGCCGGCCTGCGCGGTCCCGGAGCCGCATCGCAAGTACACCGGCGAGACCAGGTTCCCGTTGATCCTGCAGAACATCCACCGGTACTTCTTCTACGCCGCCGGGATCGTCGCGGTGATCAACACCTACGACGCGATCGTGGCGTTCCAGTCGCCGAGCGGCTTCGGCCTCGGGCTCGGCAACGTGATCCTGCTGGTGAACGTGGCGCTGCTGTGGGCGTACACGCTGTCCTGCCACTCCTGCAGGCACGTGATCGGCGGCCGGCTGAAGCACTTCTCCAAGCATCCGGTCCGGTACTGGCTGTGGACGAAGGTGTCGCTGCTCAACGGCCGTCACATGGAGCTGGCGTGGATCACGCTGGGCACGTTGATGCTGACCGACTTCTACATCGCGATGGTGGCCGGCGGGGTCATCTCCGATGTGCGGTTCATCGGCTGATGCGGCGGTGGCGGCACGCCGCGGGCACAGCGACCGGCGCACCCGAGACCCCATCGAACGTGAAGAGGTGAAGTCGTGACCGAGGTAGAGCGGCACAGCTACGACGTCGTGGTGATCGGTGCCGGCGGCGCGGGCCTGCGGGCGGCGATCGAGGCGCGCGAGCACGGCATGCGCACCGCGGTGGTGTGCAAGTCGTTGTTCGGCAAGGCGCACACGGTGATGGCCGAAGGCGGCTGCGCGGCCGCGATGGGCAACGTCAACCCCAACGACAACTGGCAGGTCCACTTCCGCGACACCATGCGCGGCGGCAAGTTCCTGAACAACTGGCGCATGGTCGAGCTGCACGCCAAGGAAGCGCCGGAACGGGTGTGGGAGCTGGAGACCTACGGCGCGCTGTTCGACCGCACCCCGGACGGCCGGATCAGTCAGCGCAACTTCGGCGGCCACACCTACCCGCGGCTGGCTCACGTTGGCGACCGCACCGGGCTCGAGCTCATCCGCACCATGCAGCAGAAGATCGTCTCGCTGCAGCAGCAGGACTACGCCGAGACCGGCGACTACGAGGCCAAGCTCAAGGTGTTCGCCGAGTGCACCATCACCGAGCTGCTCACCGATCCGGCCACCGGCGCGATCGCGGGCGCGTTCGGCTACTGGCGCGAGTCCGGCCGGTTCATCCTGTTCGAGGCGCCCGCGGTGGTGATGGCCACCGGCGGCATCGGCAAGTCGTTCAAGGTCACCTCGAATTCCTGGGAGTACACCGGCGACGGGCACGCGTTGGCCATGCGGGCGGGCGCGACGTTGATCAACATGGAGTTCGTCCAGTTCCACCCGACCGGCATGGTCTGGCCGCCGTCGGTGAAGGGCATCCTGGTCACCGAGGGCGTGCGCGGTGACGGCGGCGTGCTGAAGAACTCCGAGGGCAAGCGGTTCATGTTCGACTACGTGCCCGACGTGTTCAAGGGCCAGTACGCCGAGACCGAGGAAGAGGCCGACCGCTGGTACACCGACCAGGAGAACAATCGCCGCACCCCGGACCTGCTGCCCCGCGACGAGGTGGCCAGGGCGATCAACGCCGAGGTCAAGGCGGGCCGCGGCTCCCCGCACGGCGGCGTGTTCCTGGACATCGCCAGCCGGCTGCCCGCGGAGGAGATCAAGCGCAGGTTGCCGTCGATGTACCACCAGTTCAAGGAGCTGGCCGACGTCGACATCACCAAGGAGCCGATGGAGGTCGGGCCGACCTGTCACTACGTGATGGGCGGCATCGAGGTGGATCCGGACACCGCGCAGTCGGTGGTGCCCGGGTTGTTCGCGGCGGGTGAGTGCTCCGGCGGCATGCACGGCTCCAACCGGCTGGGCGGGAACTCCCTGTCCGACCTGCTGGTGTTCGGCCGCCGGGCGGGCCTGGGCGCGGCGAACTACGTCTCCACGCTGTCCAGCAGGCCCGCGGTGCGGCAGGCCGACGTGGACGCGGCCGCCCGGCTGGCGCTGCTGCCGTTCGACCCACCGGAGGGGAGTGGGCAGCCGGAGAACCCGTACGCCCTGCACCAGGACCTGCAGCAGACGATGAACGACCTGGTCGGGATCATCCGCAAGGCCGAGGAGATCGAGCAGGCGCTCGAGCGGCTGGTCGAGCTCAAAGCCCGGATGCGCCGGGTGGTGGTGGAAGGCCACCGGCAGTACAACCCGGGATGGCACCTGGCGATCGACCTGCGGAACATGTTCATGGTCTCCGAAGCGGTGGCCAAGGCCGCCTTGATGCGCACCGAGTCGCGCGGCGGGCACACCCGCGACGACTTCCCGCAGCTGGACCCGCAGTGGCGGAAGACGCTGCTGGTCTGCAGCTCGGCCGCCGACGACGAGCTGGTCCCCGGCGTCACGGTGGAGCCCAAGGAGCAGGAGCCGATGCGGCAGGACCTGTTCGAGCTGTTCGACATCGAGGAGCTGAGCAAGTACTACACCGAGGCCGAGCTGGCCGCCCACCCGGACTACCGGGGTGCAGCCGCCGGCAGCGGCGACGAGGCCGGCAAGGAGGAGGCGTGAGCTACATCGGCAAGTTCCGCGTCTGGCGCGGCGACGCCAACGGCGGCTCCCTGGAGGACTACCAGGTCGAGGTCAACGAGGGCGAGGTCGTGCTCGATGTCATCCACCGGCTGCAGGCCACCCAGGCGCCGGACCTGGCGGTGCGGTGGAACTGCAAGGCGGGCAAGTGCGGATCGTGCTCGGCGGAGATCAACGGCAAGCCGCGGCTGATGTGCATGACCCGGATGTCCACCTTCTCCGAGGACGAGACCATCACCGTCACGCCGATGCGCGCCTTCTCGGTGATCCGCGACCTGGTCACCGACGTCTCCTACAACTACGAGAAGGCGCGGATGGTGCCGTCGTTCCAGCCGCCGAAGGACCTGGCGCCGGGCGAGTACCGGATGCAGCAGGTCGACGTGGAGCGCTCGCAGGAGTTCCGCAAGTGCATCGAGTGCTTCCTGTGCCAGAACACCTGCCACGTGATCCGCGACCACGAGGAGAACAAGCCGGCGTTCTCGGGGCCACGGTTCCTTATGCGGATCGCCGAGCTGGAGATGCACCCGCTGGACACCGCCGACCGGCGAGACCTGGCACAGGACGAGCACGGGCTGGGCTACTGCAACATCACCAAGTGCTGCACGGAGGTGTGCCCGGAGGGCATCCACATCACCGACAACGCGTTGATCCCGATGAAGGAGCGGGTGGCGGGCCGCCGCTACGACCCGGTGGTGTGGCTGGGCAACAAGCTGTTCCGGCGCAACCGCGCCTGACCGGCGGCGTCCTACCATGGACGGACAGCGGCGAGGTGCGGCATGTTCGTCAACATCGTGCTCTATGCAGCGGTCGTGTTCGGCACGCCTGCGCTGTTCGGGGCGGTCATCTGGCTGATCCGGGCCGTGCAGCGGCACCAGGCGCGCAAGCGGGCGCCGCAGCCGACGCACCCGCCGATCGAGCAGCTGTCGAAGAACCTGCGCCGGGTGCACCGCTATCTGGTCGAATTGCCCGACGACGCCCCGGCGATCCGCCGTAAGGCGGCGGAGGAGGCCTACGACGCGTTGCTGATCTCGGCGTGCGAGGCGCTGGAGGTCGAACAGCAGCTCGAGAAGACGTCCCGGCTGGACCGTGACCTGGAACGTTTGCGGATCGAGGAAGCCCTGCAGCAGGCGGGGCTGCGCATCCGGTAGTCCCACGCCCCGGCCCGGAACCGCCGACCAGGGGCTTTCGGGGTGCGCTGAACCAGCGCCCTTCGTCACGCGCTGAGCTGCCGTCGGGCCGGGCGCCGATGGCTGAACACCCGCCGGTGCCTTCCAGACACGACAGCAGGCCAGGGCACCGATCCGCCGAAACAGGTCTCGATACGACGGCGGCCCGCAGGACCACGACTGCAAGGCAGTCGATGGCTCCTGCGGGCCGCCATGCTGTCGGTGCTCGACCAGGCGCTAACCCTTGTCCTTTCCGGCAGCACCCGCCTCGGTGTCCTCCAGCCGGACGCCCGGGGCCTGCTCTTCC
Organism: Thermocrispum sp.; assembly: GCF_002919275.1. Lineage (NCBI taxonomy): Bacteria > Bacillati > Actinomycetota > Actinomycetes > Pseudonocardiales > Pseudonocardiaceae > Thermocrispum > Thermocrispum sp. The sequence continues at coordinate 14,442 of NZ_PKFA01000037.1, forward strand.
ATCAGGTCCGCGGTGACGACCGTGCCGGTGCCCTTCTTGCGCTGGCGCAGCCACTTCTCCAGCCAGTTGGCGAACGTGGTGAGGATGGAGTTGAGCACGAGGAAGATGACCGCGATGGCGGTCAGCGTGGCGAGCACGCTCGGCCGGTAGTCCGAGGTGGGCAGCGGCCGGAACTGGGCCATGACGTCCTCGAACCGGATCACCACACCACCGAGCGCGGTGTCCTTGACGATCACCACCAGCTGGCTGACGATCGCCGGGAGCATCGCAGTGATCGCCTGGGGAAGCAGCACGGACGTCATCACCTGGCTCCTGCGCAAGCCCAGCGCCTCGGCCGCCTCCGACTGGCCCCGCGGCAGCGAGACGATCCCCGCGCGGACCACCTCGGCCAGCACCGAAGCGTTGTACAGCACCAGGCCGGTGACCACCGCGTACAGCGGCAGGATGTCCGTGTCCACGCCGGTCAGCCGGTACAGCTCACGGGCGAAGAGCATCAGGATCAGCACCGGGGTGGCGCGGAAGAACTCCACCCACACCGCGGCGGGCCAGCGGATCCAGGCGTGCTGCGACAGCCGGCCGATGCCCAGCAGCACGCCGACGGGGAGCGCGATGAGGATGGACAGGAACGCCGCCTGCAGCGTGTTCAGCAGGCCGGGCAGGAAGAAGTCGGTCCAGACGCCGGCTTCCAGCAGCGGGGTCCAGTTCTGCGCATCGAGCTGGTTGCGCTCGGCGAGCTGGTCGAGCAGCCACCAGGCGGCGGCCACGACCGCGGCGACGAACAGCACGGTGTAGACGACGTTGCGCTGTCTGGCCCGGGGGCCGGGGGCGTCGTAGAGGACCGAAGCCTGCTGCGTCATCGCTTCACACTCACCTTCTTGGCCACCCAGCCCAGGAACATGCCCATCGGCAGGGTCAGGATCACGAAGCCGACCGCGAACATGGCGAACACCAGCATCACCTTGTCGCTTTCCCGCTCGATCATCGCGGCCATCAGCCCGGCGGCCTCGATACCCGCGATGGAGGCGGTCACCGTGGTGTTCTTGGTCAGGGCGATGAGCACCGAGGCCAGCGGCGCGATCACCGAGCGGAAGGCCTGAGGCAGCACCACGATGCGCAGCACCTGGAAGAACGTCAGGCCGAGCGCCCGCGCCGCCTCGGCCTGGCCGATCGGCACGGTGTTGATGCCCGAACGCAGCGTCTCGCAGACGAAGCAGCTGGTGTAGGCGACGAAGCCGAGGACGGCGACCCGGAAGCTGATCTCACGGCTGTCGCTGCCGCCGAGCGTCCACAGCAGCTGGTCGGCCAGCACCATGGAACTGGCGACGATGATGACCGTCAGCGGGATGTTGCGGACGACGTTGACGTAAGCGGCGCCGAAGGCGCGCATGACCGGAACGGGGCTGACCCGCATCGCGGCCAGGATCGTGCCCCAGATCAGCGATCCGATCGCCGAGAAGAAGGTGAGTTCGATCGTCACCCAGAACGCGCCGAGTATGCCGCCGTACTCCGCGTAGAGCGGCTTGTCGAGAAAGTCGAACACGGTGTCTCCCAGACCGCGAGTGGGCATGCCAGGGCACAGCCGGCGTGCCACCGACCCGGTCGGCGGCACGCCGGACTGTGGTCACGGACAGGTGCTCAGTCCTCCAGCTGGGGCGGCTCGGGGATGTCGTAGTCGGCAGGGCCGAGGTACTTCTCGGCGGCCTTCTGCCAGTGCCCCTCGTCGATCCACTTCTGGACGGCGGCCTTGACCTTGTCCTTGATGTCGCTGTTCTTGGGCAGGCCGACGCCGTAGTGCTCGTCGGTCAGCTTCAGGCCGAGCAGCTTGAACTGGCCTTCGTTCTGTGCCGCGTAGCCGGCCAGGATGGTGTCGTCGGTGGTCAGTGCGTCGATCGCCTTGCTCTTCAACGCGTCGACGCACTGCGAGTAGCCGTTGTACTCCTTCAGGTCGGCATTCTTGGCCAGCGTCTCCTTGACGTTGGCGGCGGACGTCGACCCGGTCACCGAGCACAGCTTGATCTTGGCGGTGGCCAGCTCTTCCTTGGTCAGGTCCTTGAAGTCCTTGCGGACCAGCAGGTCCTGGTGGGCGATGAAGTACGGCCCGACGAAGTCGACCACCTCTTTGCGCTCGTCGGTGATCGAGTAGGTGCCGACGATGTAGGCGACGTCGCCGTTCTTCAGCATGTTCTCGCGGTCCTTGGAAACCGCCTCTTTGAACTCGATCTGGTCTTCCTCGTAGCCGAGTTCCTTGGCGATGAACTTGGCCAGCTCGACGTCGAAGCCGGTGTAGGTGTCGGCGCCCTGCTTCTGGCCCATGCCCGGCTGGTCGAACTTGATGCCGACCTTGATGGTCTCCTTGTCGTCGCCACCGCCGCCGGGGTCGGCGCACGCGACGAGCGCAAGGGACGCGGCGGCGATCGCCGCACCTGCTCGCAGTACTCGACTGATCCGCATATTCGCTGTCTTCCTTCCGGTTGGCCACCGGCCCCGCCGGTGTTCCGGCGGCGCCGAGGTGGGTCTAGTGGGTGAGGATCTTGCCGAGGAAGTCCTTGGCACGGGCGGAGCGGGGGTTGGTGAAGAAGTCGTCGGGGGTGGTGTCCTCGACGATCTCCCCGTCGGCCATGAACATGACACGGTCGGCGGCCTTGCGCGCGAACCCCATCTCGTGGGTGACCACGAACATGGTCATGCCCTCACGGGCCAGCCCGGTCATCACGTCCAGCACCTCTTGCACCATCTCCGGGTCGAGTGCCGACGTGGGCTCGTCGAACATCATCACCTTGGGCTTCATCGCCAGCGCCCGGGCGATCGCCGCGCGCTGCTGCTGTCCGCCCGACAGCTGGGCCGGGTACTTGTGCGCCTGGTTGGCGATGCCCACCCGCTCGAGCAGCTCCATCGCCGTCTTGCGGGCCGTCGCCTTGTCCTGCTTGCGCACCTTCACCGGGGCCAGCATGACGTTGTCGAGGATCGTCTTGTGCGCGAACAGGTTGAACGACTGGAACACCATGCCCACGTCGGCGCGCAGCTGCGCCAGCGCCCGGCCCTCGGCGGGCAACGGCTGGCCGTCCACCTCGATGGTGCCGGAGTCGATCGGCTCCAGCCGGTTGATCGACCGGCACAGCGTGGATTTGCCGGAACCCGATGGGCCGAGCACCACCACGACCTGACCACGCGGAACTTCGAAGGTGATGTCCTTCAGCACGTGCAAGTCACCGAAGTACTTGTTCACCGCCGTGGCTTTGATCATCGGCGTGGCTGACGATGTCTGCTCGGTCATCTACCCTCCAGCGGGTTCGCGGGCAACCCGCACCTGTTCCCACATCTGTTGCGACTCCACGTGATCTAACACCCCGCCGCGGGGTGAGTCGCCGTATTGGCGACAAACCGAAACCGACGTGTCACTTTCGACCTCGTGCGATGTCATCCGTTCGGAGTACCAGCGGCCACTCTAATGACTAACGGTTCGCACCGTGCGTCCGGTTCGTTCCCACGGCGCGTCGCCGCCATCGCATCATCACCGACGTGCCCGGTTGCCGCCAGCTCAAGCCGCGGACGAGGCAGCATCCGGCGCGGTGAACCGAGGGCCTACCCTGGATGCGTGGCGCTCACGTACCAGATCCGCACCTTCGGCTGCCAGATGAACGTGCACGACTCCGAGCGTCTGGCAGGCCAGCTCGAGGAAGCGGGCTATCGGCCCGCAGCCGAGGGCGAACAGCCCGACGTCGTCGTGCTGAACACGTGCGCGGTGCGGGAGAACGCCGACAACCGGCTGTACGGCAACCTGGGGCATCTCGCCGCCGCCAAGAAGGAGCGCCCGAACATGCAGATCGCCGTGGGCGGCTGCCTGGCGCAGAAGGACCGCGGCGAGATCGTCAAACGCGCGCCGTGGGTCGACGTGGTGTTCGGCACCCACAACCTCGGGTCCTTGCCGGTGCTGCTGGAGCGTGCCCGGCACAACAAGGAAGCCCAGGTGGAGATCCTGGAAGCGTTGGAGACGTTCCCGTCCACGCTGCCCGCCCGCCGCGAGTCCGCCTACTCCGGGTGGGTGTCGATCTCGGTCGGCTGCAACAACACGTGCACGTTCTGCATCGTGCCCTCGCTGCGCGGCAAGGAGCGCGATCGCCGGCCGGGGGAGGTGCTGGCCGAGGTCGAGGCGCTGGTCGCGGAAGGCGTGCTCGAGGTGACGTTGCTCGGGCAGAACGTCAACACCTACGGTGTCGAGTTCGGCGACCGGCACGCGTTCGGCAAGCTGCTGCGCGCCTGCGGCTCGATCGACGGCCTGGAGCGGGTGCGGTTCACCTCGCCGCATCCCGCCGCGTTCACCGACGACGTCATCGACGCGATGGCCGAGACGGCCAATGTGTGCCCGCAGCTGCACATGCCGTTGCAGTCGGGGTCGGACAAGGTGCTGCGCGCCATGCGGCGGTCGTACCGGTCGGCCCGCTTCCTGCGCATCCTGGAGTCGGTGCGTGAGCGAATCCCGGATGCGGCCATCACCACCGACATCATCGTGGGCTTCCCGGGGGAGACCGAGGAGGACTTCCAGGCCACGCTGGACGTGGTGCGCGAGGCCAGGTTCGCCGGGGCGTTCACCTTCCAGTACTCCAAGCGGCCGGGGACACCCGCCGCGGAGATGCCCGACCAGGTGCCCAAGGACGTCGTGCAGGAGCGTTACGAGCGGTTGGTCGCGCTGCAGGACCAGATCTCCTGGGAGGAGAACAAGGCGCTGGTCGGCAAGAAGGTCGAGGTCCTGGTGGCCACCGGGGAAGGACGCAAGGACGCCGAGACGCACCGGATGAGCGGCCGGGCACGGGACGGCCGCTTGGTGCATTTCACGCCCACCGGGCCTGCGGTCGACCGCGCGGTGCGTCCCGGGGACGTCGTCGAGACCACGATCACCTACGCCGCCCCGCATCATCTGGTGGCCGAAGGCCCGGTGCTGTCGCACCGGCGCACCAGGGCGGGTGACAACCACGAAGCGGGGCAGCGTCCCCACACCAAGGGCATCAGCCTCGGGCTACCGGCGTTCGGCAGGCCGAAGCCGGTGCCGGCGAGCGGAGGCTGCTCGGCATGCTGACGGACGAGAATCCCGCGTTCGAGTCACCCGCGTCCGGTGACGGTCCGGAGTCCGGGCACCGGTCCCGTGCGCAGGGTGGCGGCGATGCCCAGGATCCGGACGTGGCCCAGCTGGCCAGTGAGATCGACGAGATCGGCCGCAGCGCCGCGAAGCGGATCGACCCCGGCCCGCGTGGGTTGTTCGTCGCCGTGCTGGTCTTCGTGCTGATGGTCGCCCAGCTGCTGCCGTGGGTGGGGGACTCGGCGGGCTGGGAGGTGCTGGTGTACGGCGAGGACGGGGCGATCCCGCGCCTGTTCGCGGTCACCTCGACCGCTGCAGGCATCGTCGCCTCGGTGCTGACCCTGCTCACCCGCCGCTGGTGGTTGTCCTGGGTGAGCGCGGTCGGCAGCTGTGTGGCCGCGGTGGACGGGGTGCTGGCCATCTGGTCCCAGCAGTCCGCGGGGGCGTCCGGTGAGGCCGGGGCCGGGCCGGGCATCGGCATGGTCGTCGCCGTGGTGGCGATGTTCATGCTCGCCGTCGCCTGGTTGCGCACCGCGTGGTCACGCGTGGACTGAAGCCGGCAAGACGTGCGGGGCCCGGGCGCGCCGGCCCGGGCCCCGGTTCGCCGTTCCAGGTCACCGGTCGGCCAGCGCACGCTCCGCGGTGGCCAGCCACTCCCGCCACTGCGCGGCTTGCTGCTCCGCCTCCTCGGCACGCCGCGTGTCGCCTGCGGCGCGGGCCTTGGCCGCCTGCTCCTCGAACTGCTGGACCCGCTCGCGGAACTGCTCGGCGCGGGCTTGCGCCTCCGGGTCGGTCCTGCGCCAGCGCGCTTCCTCGGCGGCGCGCACCTTGTCCTGGATCGCCTTGAGCCTGCCGTCCAGCTCGCGGACGCGGTTCCTGGGCACCTTGCCGATCTCGTCCCACTGATCCTGGATCCTGCGCAGCTGCGCCTTCGCCGCTTCCAGGTTGGCCGACGGGTCGATCTTCTCCGCCTCGGCGAGCAGCGCCTCCTTGCGCTTGGCGTTCTCGGCGAACTCGGCGTCCCGCTCGGAGAACACCTCGGCCCGGCGGGAGAAGAACGTGTCCTGGGCCGCCCGGAACCGCTGCCACAGCTTGTCGTCGGTGTCCTTGGGCGCCCGGCCCGCCGCCTTCCACTCCGCCATCAGCTCGCGGAACCGGGCGGCCGTCGGGCCCCAGTCGGTGGAGTCGGCCAGCTGCTCCGCCTCGGCGATCAGCTCCTCCTTGCGCTTCTTCGCCGCCGCCCGCTGCCGGTCCAGCTCGGCGAAGTGCGAGCCGCGCCTGCGGTTGAACGCGTCCCTGGCCTTGGCGAAGCGCCGCCACAGCTCGTCGTCGGTCTTGCGGTCGACGCCCTTGATCGTCTTCCACTCCTCGAGCATGTCCCGCAGCCGATCGCCCGCTGCCTTCCACTGGGTGGAGTTCGCCGCGATGTCCTCCGCCTCGGCCACCAGGGCCTGCTTGCGCTCGATCGCCGCCTGCCGGGCGGCTTCCCGCTCCTGCTTGACCCGGTCGATCGCTTGTTCGGCGTGGGCGATGACCTGGTTCAGCCGGGCGCGCAACGCCTCGATGTCGCCGACGACGGCCGCTTCGTCCAGCCCGTCGCGCAGGTGCACCGCCGACTGCAGTGCCTGCCTCGGGTTGCCGCTTCCGGAAGCCAGGCGCGTCTCCAGCAGCTCGACTTCCGTGCGCAGGTCGTCGAAGCGGCGGGCGTAGTGCTGCAGGCCTTCCTCCGGGGAGCCCGCTTGCCACACCCCGACGGCGCGTTCGCCGTCGGGAGTCCGCACGAAGACGGTGCCGTCTTCGTCGACGCGTCCCCACCGCTGCGGCTCCGCCTCGGCGTGCGGCACCGGCGGTGCCGCGTGCGCGATGCTCACGTGCCCGTGCAACACCTCACTGGGGGCAGGGGCACTGGTTGACTGCTGTTCGGTCGCCTTGTCGTCGGCCATGGCCGGCTCCCTTGTCTGACTGCGTGCCGTGCGGGTGGACCCCGCAGGCGCCCCGCCGTGCGGCGGGGCCGGACTCTGCTGCACACCACTATTCCGGTAGTAAGTCCGAATTCAAGCAGGTCAGTCACGAATGCGGTACTCGGGAACCGTCCTCGGTGCTCCCGGTAGCCTCGAGCTGACGCCGGTACCAGCCACACGGTGTGCCGAAAACGACGCCGGCGCGGAGGAGTTCGATGATCACGCGGGTTGCGGTCGTACCGAACCCCCCGCTGCTGGTTCCGGAACTGGTGCCCGGCTCGGTGGCGGACACGGCAGGGGTGCGCGACGCCGTACTGGAGGCGGCCGCGTGGTTGGCCGAGGAATCAGAGCACTGGCTGGCGATCGGAGTCCATGACGGTCCACGCCGGGCGGTGCCGCCGTCGACGCGCAGCACCTTCGCCGGATACGGCGTCGACGTGCCCGTGGCCCTTTCGGACGAGCCGGGCGGGGAAGTGGAGCCGGATGCCCCGCTGCCCGCGCTCGTGGCCGGGTGGCTGCGTGGGCAAACCGGTGCCACGTCGGTGCACGTCGAGTTGGTGCCGCCCGGCTATCCGCCGGACGAATGCATCGGCTTGGGGAGGCGGCTGGCGGACGCGGCGCAGCGCTCGGCAGTCCCCGGACCGGGTGTGCTGCTCGTCCTCGGCGACGGGTCGATCCGGCACGGCGAACGCGCACCGGCCAGGCCGGACGAGCGGGCTCCGGCCTTCGAGGCACGCGTTGCGGCGGCACTCGCCAAGGCCGACGCCGCGGCGCTGAGCAGCATCGAGCCGGAGCTGGCCGCGGACATGGGGGCGATGGGCCGCGCGGCATGGCAGGTCGCCGCCGGGGTGCTCGGTGACGACCGGTGGGTGAGCAAGCTGTTGTACTCGGATGCACCATTCGGGGTGGGCTACCACGTCGCGACCTGGGAACGACCGTGACCGAACCTGCGCTTTCCCCCGCTGCCGAGGACGCCGGGGCGGACGCCGCCGGCCTGCGCCCGGTGGCCATCGTCGGTCCGACGGCGACCGGCAAGTCGGACCTGGCCATCGAACTGGCGCTGCGCGTCGGCGGGGAGGTCGTCAACGCCGATGCGATGCAGCTGTACCGGGGGATGGACATCGGCACGGCGAAAGTGCCACCCGCCGAGCGGCGCGGCGTCCCACACCACCTGCTGGACGTGCTGGAGGTGACCGAAACCGCGTCGGTTGCGGCATTCCAGCGTGACGCACGGGCGATCATCGAGCGCCTGCTGGCGCGCGGAGTCGTGCCGGTGGTCTGTGGTGGCTCGGGCTTGTACGTCCGAGCGATCGTCGACGATCTCCGCTTCCCGGGGACCGATCCGGCGGTACGGGAACGGCTGGAACGCGAGGCGGCACGGCGAGGCGCCGAAGCCATGCACGCCAGGCTGGCCGAGCTGGACCCGGCGGCCGCGGTGGCGATCCTGCCCACCAACGCGCGCCGGATCGTGCGGGCCCTCGAGGTCATCGAGATCACCGGCAGACCGTTCTCGGCCACCATGCCCAAGCCGGGGCCGCCGCGCTACGGCACGGTGCTGATCGGCCTGGACCGCGACCCGGACGAGCTGGACGCGCGGGTGGACGCCCGCGTGGAGCGCATGTTCGCCCACGGCTTGGTGGACGAGGTCCGGCGGCTGCTGCAGCGTGGCCTGCGCGACGGCAAGACGGCGTCCCAGGCGCTGGGCTACAAGCAGGTGATCGAGGCGATCGACGGTGACGGTGACTTCGCCGCAGCGGCGGAGGCGACCGCGCGGGCGACCCGGCGGTTCGTGCGCCGTCAACGGTCGTGGTTCCGCCGGGACGACCGCATCACCTGGCTGGACGCCGGCGATCCCGATCTGCTGACCCGCGTGGTGAAGCTCGTCGAGGACAGGCCGTAGCCTGGCGTGGTGGGTATCGGTTTCGTCAAGGGCCACGGCACCCAGAACGATTTCGTCGTGCTCCCCGACGCAGGCAATGCGCTGGACCTGACGGCGGCTCGTGTGCGGGCGTTGTGCGACCGGCAGCGCGGCCTGGGCGCGGACGGGGTGTTGCGGGTGGTCCGCGCCTCCGCCGCAGGCCTGGAGGGCACCGCGGCCGACTGGTTCATGGACTACCGCAACGCGGACGGTTCGGTGGCCGAGATGTGCGGCAACGGGGTGCGTGTGTTCGCCCGTTACCTGGTCGAGGCCGGGCTGGTGGACTCGAGGGAATTCCCGGTGGCCACCCGGGCCGGTGACCGGCAGGTGCGGGTGCACGACGACATGTCGGTGACGGTGCACATGGGAACGGTGCGGGTGACGGGCAGCTCGTCGGCCAAGATCGGCGGTGTCGAGGTGCGTGGTCTCGCCGTGGACGTGGGCAACCCGCACCTGGTGTGCCTGGTCGACGCGGATGTCGACACGTTCGATCTGCGTGATCAGCCGTGGTACGACGAGGCGGATTTCCCGGATGGCGTGAACGTCGAGCTGGTCAACCGAGCTGACGGGGCGCTGCGCATGCGTGTCCACGAGCGTGGTGTGGGGGAGACCCGGGCGTGCGGCACCGGCACCGTGGCCGTCACGGCCGCGGACCTGCATCTGCTCGGCGAAAGCGAGGGGAGCCGGGCGGTGCACATGCCCGGCGGGCGTGTCGAGGTGCGCGTGGCCGGCGGCGAGGCGACCATGACCGGCCCAGCCGAGTTCGTCGCCTCGGGCGAGATCGCCGATGCCTGGTGGGCCGCGCAGCGGTAAAAGATTCGTCGTCACGGCCGGGCCGTGGGACGATGGAGGTGTATGACAGAGACGAAGAACTGGCGCGATGCGCCGGAAGCAACGGACCAACGGCCCGGCACGCTCGCCGACGAGGCCGACGAGCCCTCGGTCGGCGAGCTGGAGAAGGAAGGGCGTGCCGCGCTCCGGCGGGTCGCAGGCCTGTCCACCGAACTGCACGACGTCACCGAAGTCGAGTACCGCAAGCTCCGCCTCGAGCGCGTCGTGCTGGTCGGCGTGTGGACCGAGGGCACTGCGCAACAGTCGGAAGCCTCGCTCGCCGAGCTCGCCCGGCTGGCCGAGACGGCGGGCTCGCAGGTGCTGGAAGGCTTGGTGCAGCGGCGGAACCGGCCGGATCCGGCCACCTACATCGGTTCCGGCAAGGTGGCCGAACTGGCCGACGTGGTGCGCTCCACCGGAGCCGACACGGTGATCGTCGACGGGGAACTGTCGCCCGGCCAGCTGCGCCAGCTGGAGGAGAAGCTCAAGGTCAAGGTCATCGACCGGGTCGCGCTCATCCTGGACATCTTCGCCCAGCACGCGCGGTCCCGGGAGGGCAAGGCGCAGGTCGAGCTGGCCCAGCTGCAGTACCTGCTGCCGCGCTTGCGTGGTTGGGGTGAGTCGCTGTCCCGGCAGGCAGGCGGCCGGGCGGGCGGCGCCACCGGTGGTGTCGGTCTGCGTGGTCCCGGTGAGACGAAGCTGGAGACGGACCGCAGGCGCATCAACAAGCGGATCGCCAAGCTGCGGCGCGAGATCGCGGCCATGGAGACCGTGCGACGCACCAAGCGCAGCCGCCGGGAGGCCAACGAGGTGCCCAGCGTGGCGATCGTGGGGTACACCAACGCGGGCAAGTCGAGCCTGTTGAACGCGATCACCGGCGCGGGTGTGCTGGTGGAGGACGCGCTGTTCGCCACGTTGGATCCGACGACGCGGCGGGCGCAGACGCCGGACGGCCGCACGTTCACGCTGACCGACACGGTCGGGTTCGTGCGTCATCTGCCGCACCAGCTGGTCGATGCGTTCCGGTCGACGTTGGAGGAGACCACCGGCGCCGACCTGCTGCTGCACGTGGTGGACGGTGCCGACGCGGCGCCCGAGGACCAGGTGGCGGCCGTCCGGCAGGTGCTGCGGGAGGTCTCCGAGCACCAGGGCGTGCCGTTGCCGCCGGAGCTGGTGGTGATCAACAAGGCGGACCTGGCGGGCGAGGTGAACCTGATGCGGCTGCGGCATCTGCTCCCGGACGCCGTGGTCGTCTCGGCACGCACCGGCCAGGGGCTGGACAAGCTGGTCGACGCGATCGCGGACCGGCTGCCCCGGCCCGCGGTGATGGTCGACGCGCTCGTGCCGTACGCGCGTGGCGAGCTCGTGGCCCGCGCGCACGCCGAGGGCGAGGTGCTGGTCGAGGAGCACAACCCGGAAGGCACTCGGCTGACCGCCCGGGTCAAGCCCGACCTGGCCGCGGCGTTGAAAGAGTTCGCCGTCGATGGTGCCGCCACGCGCTGACCGATCCGGTCGGCGGACGCGGCTGACCGTGGGCGCAGCAGTGGCCGTGGTGATCGGCATTGCTGCCGGGGCTCCGGTGAGCACCGCGGCGGAGGTGCCGGCGCCGAAGACGTTGTGCACCGTCGACGACCCCCGCCTGCCCGAGCTGTCCGGCTTGGCCTCCAACGGCCGCGAGCTGTTCGCCGTCAACGACGGCGGGACACAAGTCGAGGTCATGGTGCTGGATCGTGAATGCACCGTCCAGCGCACGATCACCGCAAGCATCGATCCCTACGACGTGGAGGATCTGGCGCTCGACGCCAACGGCGTGCTGTGGCTGTCCGACACCGGCGACAACGGCAAGGCCCGGGAGACCGTGGCGCTGATCGCGGTGCGGCCGGACGGCAGCGCCAGCCTGCATCGGCTCACCTATCCGGACGGCCAGCACGACGCCGAAGCCCTGCTGCTGGACCGTCGCGGCACGCCGTACGTGGTGACCAAGAGTGTGCTCGGCCGGTCGGCGGTCTATCGGCCTGCCGAGCGCCTGCGCACCCCGGGGCCGACACCGCTGGAGAAGGTGGCCACCGTCAGCTTCGCCGTGACCGGCACGCCGGGCGGGCCCGACCAAGTGGGACCGATCGGATCGATGCTGGTCACCGGCGGCGCGGTGAGCCGAGACGGCACCGTCGTGGCGCTTCGGACCTACACCGACGCCTACCTTTTCCCGGCGCCCGACGGGAACGTGGTCGCCGCGCTGAAGCGTGAACCGGTGCGTGTCCCGCTGCCCGGCGAGCCACAGGGCGAGGCGATCGCGTTCGACCCGGACGGCACGCTGCTGGCCGCCGGCGAAGGGGTCGGCCAGCCCATCCGGGCGGTACGCAAGGCCGCGGCCCTGGTCGACGCGGCGACGTCCACCCAAGACGGCTCGTCCTCGGGCAAGGCTGGGAACAGTGACGCACCCTCCGAGTCGTCGTCCGGAGATCAGCAGCGGTCCAGGCTGCCTGCGCTGGTGGTCGCCACGTTGACTGCTGTCGTGCTGTGGTTCGGGCTGGGCAAGCTCCGGCGCAGGCGCCGCTAGCCGGCCTCAGAGGCGCCGCAGGACCGCGACCACCTTGCCGAGGATCGTCGCCTCGTCGCCCGGAATGGGGTCGTAGGCCTCGTTCTGCGGCATCAGCCACACGTGGCCGTCCTTGCGCTTGAACGTCTTGACCGTGGCTTCGCCGTCGATCATCGCTGCGACGATCTCTCCGTTGTCGGCCGTCGGCTGCTTGCGCACCACGACCAGGTCGCCGTCCGCGATCGCCGCGTCGATCATCGAGTCACCGGCGACGGTGAGCAGGAACAGCTCGCCCTCGCCGACGAGGTCCTTCGGCAGCGGGTAGATCTCCTCGACGGCCTGCTCGGCGAGCACCGGGCCGCCCGCGGCGATGCGCCCGACCAAGGGCACGTAGGCAGGCTCCGGCCGTGCCTGCTCGGCGGCGACTTCCTCCTCGGTGCTGCGCGGACGCTGGGGGAGGTCGGCCGGGACGATGCCCACCGCGCGCGGCCGGTTCGGGTCACGCCGCAGATACCCTTTGCGTTGCAGTGCCAGCAGCTGGTGCTGCACCGACGACGTGGAGTTCAGCCCCACCGCGTCGCCGATCTCGCGCACGCTCGGCGGGTAGCCGCGTTCGTCCACCCAGGAGCGGATGACCTCGAGGATCTGGCCCTGACGTGCGGTGAGATCGCTCGGCCGGGTGGTCCGCAGTTCCCGGACGTTGTCGTTCTTCCCGCTCGCGCGCCGCCGTGTGCCTTGCTTCGGCTGCTGTGCCACCGCTGTCCTCCCAGGCTGGTCCGCGACATCCGAGTACGTCGCGTCACCGACAGTAACGCGTGCCCTGGCCAAGTTCAAACACGCGTTCGAACGACACGCCGGTGAAGTCTCGATTTTGTCGGTCCCGCGTGGTACACATCGATCACGTGTTCGACGAACGCATGTTCGAACACTCCGGCGGCCGGACGCGAGCCGATGGCACGAAGGAGGAAGCATGACGGTCCTTGCGAGCGAGGGATGTCGGCGCCCCGTCGCCGTGCAGCCGCGAGGCGCCTGTCGGCGTACTTCCGAGGAGGCGTTGCGTCGTCCGCCTCGGGCGGGCCGCGTGGTGGCCAGTCCGCGGCGCACCGGCGTGGCGTGCGGGCCGCGTTCCGCGGCGCGGCAGTGGCGCGTGATGGTCGCGGTAGCCGTGGCGGTGGCCTGCGCGGTGGTGGCTTTCGGGCTGCTGCTCGGCGGTCTGGCGCACGGGGTGGCGGCGGAGGTGCCGGATCGCACGGCCATCGTGTCGATCGCCCCGGGGGAGACGCTGTGGGACGTGGCGGTCAAGTTTGCGCCTCACAGTGATCCGCGTGCGGTCGTCGAGCGCATCGAGGAGTTGAACGGCGTGTCGGCGGGCGCGGTGGCTCCCGGTCACGCGCTGACCGTGCCGGTCGAGTCGCGGGGCTAGCGGGGCGTGCCGCGACGGCAGGCCCCCGCTCGCGGGATCGGCTTCGCGCGTCGTGTCCTGCGCGTGTCGTGTCGGCTTGGCGGCGTCCTGTCGGCCGGGTGCCGAGGATCGTCGCAGTCTCCGCCGGGCCGTGTCGGCGACGGAGGGTGAGGGGGTGAATTCGTAGCGGACTTCACCCGCGTGAGAGTTGCGAAGTCGCCCCCGGCGTTCTAGTGTCGACCCCAACATGTAGTAGTTACATGCGTGTAGTTGTTCCACAATTTGGGTTGCTGACGAAGTAGTTGTCCACAGCAGGCGGTGGGTTGTCCACCGTCGATCCACAAGACGATCACCAATCCGCGCCCGGGGAGTCCAACGGAGGCAGGGCGTGTGATGGGTGGGCTGGTGCGTGGTCGTTGAGGTCCCGGAGGTCGCGGCATGCGGTGCCCGTTCTGCAGGCACGAGGATTCGCGTGTGGTCGATTCCCGGGAAGTGGATGACGGCCAGGCGATCCGGCGGCGCCGTGCGTGCTCGAAGTGCGGCCGCAGGTTCACCACGTCCGAAACGGTGGTACTCGCGGTGGTGAAGCGGTCCGGCGTCACCGAACAGTTCAGTCGGGAGAAGGTCGTCGACGGCGTCCGGCGGGCGTGCAAAGGGCGGCCGGTGAGCGAGGACGACCTGCAGCAGCTGGCGCACAAGGTCGAGGAGACCATCCGATCGGCAGGCTTGGCCGAGGTGCCGAGCCACGAGGTCGGGCTGGCCATCCTCGGCCCGCTGCGGGAGCTGGACGGGGTGGCCTACCTGCGGTTCGCGAGCGTGTACCGCTCCTTCGAGTCGATCGAGGACTTCGAGAAGGAGATCGCCGACCTGCGGGCCGCGATGGGTCAGGCGCAGGGCGACCAGGCGGACGACGACAGCGAAACGGCCAGCGACGGCAAGAAGTGAGCAAGGGCGCGATGCGCCTGCGCGCAGCGCTGGAGTGAGGGAGTTGGCATGACAGAGACCGTGGGGACGAGCCCTGCTTCGGGCAAGTCCGGGAAGTCCAGGGGAGCCAAGCGGACCGGACTGAAGCTCGAGCGGGTCTTCACCACCGAGGGCGTGCACCCGTACGACGAGGTCGAATGGGAGCAGCGCGATGTGGTGATGACCAACTGGCGGGACGGCTCGGTGAACTTCGAGCAGCGCGGTGTCGAGTTCCCGTCGTTCTGGTCCGTCAATGCCACCAACATCGTCACCAGCAAGTACTTCCGCGGTGTGGTGGGCTCGCCGACCCGTGAGCGCAGCCTGAAGCAGCTGATCGACCGGGTGGTGAAGACCTACACCAAGGCCGGCGTGGAGCACGGCTACTTCCACTCCGAGGCCGACGCGGAGATCTTCGAGCACGAGCTGACCTGGATGCTGCTGCACCAGGTGTTCAGCTTCAACTCCCCGGTCTGGTTCAACGTCGGCACGTCGTCCAAGCAGCAGGTCAGCGCGTGCTTCATCCTCTCGGTCGAGGACAACATGGAGTCGATCCTCAACTGGTACAAGGAGGAGGGGCTGATCTTCAAGGGCGGCTCCGGCGCCGGGCTGAACCTGTCCAGGATCCGCTCGTCGAAGGAACTGCTGTCCTCGGGCGGCACGGCGTCCGGCCCGGTGTCGTTCATGCGGGGCGCCGACGCCTCGGCGGGCACCATCAAGTCCGGTGGCGCCACCCGGCGTGCGGCGAAGATGGTGGTGCTCGACGTCGACCACCCGGACATCGAGGAGTTCATCGAGACCAAGGCCCGCGAGGAGCTGAAGATCAAGGCGCTGCGGGACGCCGGGTTCGACATGGACCTGGGCGGCAAGGACATCGTCTCGGTGCAGTACCAGAACGCCAACAACTCGGTGCGGGTCAGCGACGAGTTCATGCGCGCGGTGGAGACCGGGGGCAAGTTCGGGCTGCGCGCCCGCACCACCGGCGAGGTGATCGAGGAAGTCGACGCCCGCGAGCTGTTCGAGAAGATGGCCAGGGCCGCGTGGGAGTGCGCCGACCCGGGCATCCAGTACGACGACACCATCAACGACTGGCACACCTGCCCGGAGTCGGGGCGGATCACCGCGTCCAACCCGTGCTCGGAGTACATGCACCTGGACAACTCCAGCTGCAACCTGGCGTCGCTGAACCTGATGAAGTTCCTGCGCGACGACGGCACGTTCGACGCCGAGCTGTTCGTCAAGGCGGTCGAGCTGGTCATCACCGCGATGGACATCTCGATCTGCTTCGCGGACTTCCCGACCGAGTCGATCGCGGACACCACGCGCAAGTTCCGCCAGCTGGGCATCGGCTACGCGAACCTGGGCGCGCTGCTGATGGCCACCGGGCACGCGTACGACTCCGAGGGCGGCCGTTCGCTGGCGGCGGCGATCACGTCGCTGATGACCGCCACGTCGTACCGCCGGTCGGCCGAGCTCGCCGCGGTGGTGGGCCCGTACGAGGGCTACGCCCGTAACGCGGAGGCGCACCAGCGGGTGATGCGCAAGCACGCGGCGGCCAACGACGCCATCCGCACGCTGCACACCAACGACACGGCGATCCGCAAGCTGGCCACGCGCGAGTGGCAGCGCAGCATCGAGCTGGGCAGCAAGTACGGCTGGCGCAACTCGCAGGCCTCGGTGCTGGCCCCCACCGGCACGATCGGCTTCATGATGGACTGCGACACGACCGGCATCGAGCCCGACTTCTCGCTGGTCAAGTACAAGAAGCTGGTCGGCGGCGGGTCGATGCAGATCGTGAACCAGACCGTGCCGCGGGCGCTGAAGTCGCTCGGTTACCAGGACGAGCAGATCGAGGCCATCGTCGAGTACATCGCCGAGCACGGTCACGTGGTCGACGCGCCCGGTCTGCGGCGGGAGCACTACGAGGTGTTCGACTGCGCCGTCGGCGAGCGCGCCATCGAGCCGATGGGGCACGTGCGGATGATGGCCGCGGTGCAGCCGTTCTTGTCCGGCGCGATCTCCAAGACGGTGAACATGCCCGAGTCGGCCACCGTGGAGGACGTCAAGGAGCTGTACTTCCAGGGCTGGAAGCTGGGCCTGAAGGCGCTGGCCATCTACCGGGACAACTGCAAGGTGGGCCAGCCGCTGTCCACCGCGAAGAAGACGGAGGAGAAGGAGAAGGTCGTCGAGTACCGGCCGGTGCGCAAGCGCCTGCCGAAGAAGCGCCCGTCGCAGACGGTGTCGTTCACCGTCGGTGGTGCCGAGGGTTACCTGACCGCGGGCTCGTACCCGGACGACGGCCTCGGCGAGATCTTCGTCAAGCTCGGCAAGCAGGGCTCGACGCTGGCGGGTGTCATGGACGCCTTCGCCACGTCCATCTCGGTGGGCTTGCAGTACGGCATCCCGCTGGAGTTCTACGTGTCGAAGTTCCAGAACCTGCGCTTCGAACCGGCCGGGATGACCGACGACCCGGACATCCGGATGGCCACCAGCGTGCTGGACTACCTGTTCCGCAGGCTGGCGCTGGACTACCTGCCGTACGAGAAGCGGGCGTCGCTGGGCATCTTCACCGCGGAGGAGCGCGCGGCGATGGTCGCCAAGGAGCACGGCGCGGACGAGGAGGAGGTCGACCTGGAGGCGCTGCGCAGCGGCGTCGAGGCGTCGGCCACGCCGAAGCCGAAGGAGCAGTCCGCACGGGATCTCAGCGGCGCGCACACCACGCCGGAGCTCATGGAGCTCAAGCTCGGCAAGGCCGCGGACGCTCCGCTGTGCATGACGTGCGGTACCAAGATGCGGCCGGCCGGGTCCTGCTACGTCTGTGAAGGTTGCGGTTCCACGTCGGGCTGCAGCTGATCGTTCTGCGCTCCCCGCGCCTCGAAGGGCGCCGACGGCGGTTCGCCGGCCGGCGCCCTTCGTGTTGCGCCGCGGCTGCTGCGTTCCGCTGGTCACCGCCCTGCGTCAGGCCCACCACCTTCGCCCGCCGTCTTCGACCGGGGCGTGAAATGCGGCTTCACCCTGTCCTGCGTATTCGGCAGGGTCGACTGTCTTCGGTCACGTCGTGCAACGCGGCCTCGACCCGTCCTGCGTGTCGGGGCAGGTCGCCGTCTTCGATCGGGACGTGGAGTACGGTTTCGGCCGGTTTTGTGTGTTCGGCTGGGGTGACTGTTCTTGATTGCGTTACGGATGGCGGCTTCGACAGGTGCGTGTCGGGGCAGGGTCGCCGTCTTGGATCGGGGGCGTGGAATGCGGTTTCGGCCGGTTTTGTGTTCGGCTGGGGTGACTGTCCTCGATTGCGTCGCGGATCGCAGCTTCGATCCGCCCTGCGCATCCGGCAGTGGCCGCCCTCCCGACCGCGGCGCGGCTCGGGCCGGTGTGGTGACGAATGGCTCGTCCGGACGGGTGGTGTCCAGCGTCCCGGCCGGTGCCGAATCCGGACGCAGAACGCGGTTTTCGTCGTGATGCGTGGCCTTCGCTACGGCAAAAGGGCTGGCAATGTCCACACGGTTGTGGCTATCCGTACTCGGCCGATCAGGGTTAGCCTTCTGAGACTGTCGCTGTTGACCCTGATCGGGGAGGGTGCAATGCGGATCGCCGAGGTATTGCGGAAGAAGGGCTCTGACGTCGCCACGATCAGCCCGGACGCTACCGTCACGGAGCTGCTGGCGGTTCTGGCGGAGCGGAACGTCGGTGCGCTTGTCGTGGTCGAGAACGAGCGCATCGTCGGCATCGTCTCCGAGCGCGACGTGGTCCGGCGCGCGCACGAACGTGGCGCGGCGATCCTGTCCGCGAAGGTCGCCGAGATCATGACGACGGATGTGGCCACGTGCGATCCGGCCGAGACGGTCGACCACCTGACCGTGTTGATGACTCAGCGGAGGATCCGGCACGTCCCGGTGATCGACAACGGCCGCCTGTGCGGCATCGTCAGCATCGGCGACGTGGTCAAGAACCGGATGGACGAACTCGAGGAAGCGCAGAAGCAGCTGCAGGCCTACATCCTCCAGGGGTGACACCGCCCCCGGAGCCGCACGCCCCGATCAGGCGATGTCGGCATCGGCCGATCGCCGCTCCCGACGCCGCCTGAGTGCCGAGCCCAAGCGACCACAGCCGGAAAACCGGCCGACTCCGCTCGCTGCAGCTGACCACGGATCCCGGCTGCCAGGAGCGCAGCACCGGTTGTCTGCTCGTCGTACAGGCCGCTCAGCCCCAGCGCATCGGCCGCCAGCCAGGTCTGGCCGCGCAACGCCTACCGCGCGCTCCCGGATCTCCTCCGGTGACAGCCGGACCATCCCGGCCCATCCTGTCGCCAATCCGGCCGATGCCTGCGGGCGAGACCGTCCAGCTGCTTCCGTACCCCGTGACGCCGCGGCGTGCTCCTGCGACCCCGTCGTGATCGGCCAAGCCGGTCGGCGGGCGGCAGATCTGTCGCCGGGCGCGCAGCCCTGCCGGGTTGTCCACAAGGACCGGTTGTCCACAGCCTGCCCGGCGCAGGATTCTGCATGGCCACGCCGTCGCGCAGTCTGAAGACATGCAACGCGACACAGCCCGCGGCCGGAAGCCGGTCGTCAGCTTGCGAGGCCCAGCGGAGCTGCTGGCGGCGGTTCCCGGGTTGCTCGGTTACGTGCCGGAGGAATCCGTCGTCCTCATCGCGGTGGGCCCGGCAGGCCGCCATGTCACGCAATGCGTCCGCTGCGACATCCCGCCGCCGTCCCAGGTGTCCGTGACGGCCGACCAGCTGGCCGCGGCCACAGCGGAGGCCAGGCCGTCGTTCGTCGACGTGGTCGTCGTCGGTGGTGGCTCGCTCGGGCCGCGCGGTTCACCGCCGCGGCGTGACGTGGCCGAGGCGATCCGGTGCAGTTTCGGCGTACGGGGTGTCGCCCAGCCCGGTGCGTTCTGGGTAAGCAAGCTGGCTGCCGGCCAACGCTGGCAGAGCTACGACCATCCGGAAGTGGGTGGCGAGCTGCCCGATCCGGCCGGCAGCTTGCTGAGCGCCGAACTCGCCGGTCTCGGCCACGTGACCTTCGGCAGCCGGTCGGAGATGGTGGCGTTGTTCCGGCCGGACGCCGAGGAGACGCTGCGGCGACGCTCCGAGCTCATCGACCAGCGCATCGGCAAGCTTGCCGAGTGGACGCCGGAGGTCGGTGCCAGGGACGTGGTACGAGCGGTGCGGTTGAGCGCCGAGCCGGACATGTCCTTGTCCGACGAGGACGTCGCCGATCTTGCGATCGCGCTGTCGGATGCCCGGATTCGTGATGCGTGCCTGGCGATGGCCGTGCCGCCGAACTCTTCGCTGGCGCATCAGGCGGCTCGTCTGTGGCAATTCCTGGCACGCGCTCTTCCTGCACCGGAGCGAGCCGAGGCGGCATGTCTGGCGGCCTACGCTGCCTATCAAGGCGGGGACGGAACCCTCGCGCGGATCGCACTGGACACCGCGTTGGCGTCGAACCCGGGCCATGTGCTGGCCGGCCTCCTCGACCACGCGTTGCAGCGCGGATTCCATCCGCATCGGCTACGCGCTTTGGCCGAGCACGACGAGATGGGCCTGTGCGCTCGGCTGCGG